>CAYMTU010000012.1:4633-17874 GCA_964393455.1 uncultured Candidatus Saccharibacteria bacterium | reverse complement strand
TTCCTGGAGCAGCGTCTTCGACGCTGTCTGGAATGGGGTCGGAGTCGGAGGAGGGCTCTGTTACGGCAGAATCACTTGAACCAGGAATGACGCCAGTGTAGTTGGCGATGTTGTTGTACCCTAAGCTAAATATATAATTTATATTTTCTGGAGTTGGTTCACTCAATGCTAGAATTTCAGCATATAGTTCTACTGTATCGGATTCACCTTCACCTGAATAAACCGCAGTATAATCTAAAGCTAAAGCACGAATAACACTATCTTGGTTAACCGGTCCGATAGCAGTTACAGGGATTGTAACTGAAAATGATTCACCTGGTTCTATCATAGCCGCATCTTGTGGATCGTTACCATCCCAACGCTCAGGATCAAATATAATTATTTGGCAAAATCCACCATCATAACAGCCGCCGCCAATATTTCCTACAATTAAATCTGGGTCCATGACCTCAACATTTACGGGCATCTTCGCGTATAAGGCAATAAACGGTAACATTGGTGCGGTACCTACATTCTTAAAAGTAAGCGTGTAGCTACCGGGTTGTCCTTCAAAAAGACCAGGTTCGTCAAGTGCAACTGACAACTTAATATCTGGTTCTGTACAGACGCTATTGGTTAAAAAGCTTTGTGTACTACCATTAATTTTGATAGAGTCTTCATATGCGTACGCACGGTAAAAGTAAGTAGTCCCGCAATCCAGAGCATCTACGCTAAGACTAAAGCTACCGTTAGAAATCTCAGCAGGAATAAACTTCTTTACTAAAAAATTATTACTATCTGCAATGTATAGATTATTACTACTATCAAGTGTTATACGTCTTGGTGAATAATTTATTTCACCATTCGCGAAGCTATTCCACTGTGCAATTTGATTTCCGGTTGAATCGAATTTTTGAATTTGTCCGCTACTGGCATTTGCTACATACACGTTATCATTTACATCTACCTCAACTCCATATGGATTATTAAAGTTGTTCCACTGTGTTAAATAATTGCCATTATTATCAAAAATTTGGATGCGATTGTTATCGTTATCTGCTACATATACCTTGCCTGTAGTATCGGCAGTAATTCCATAAGCGGTAGTGAATTCTCCATCTCCGGAACCGTAACTGCCCCACTTAGTAATAAAATTACCATTACTGTCAAACTTTTGAATGCGGCTATTTTCAGCAACATAAATATTACCATTTATATCTGCTTCAATAGCGCTAATATCAGTGAATTCTCCATCTCCGGAACCGTAACTGCCCCACTTAGTAATAAAATTACCATTACTGTCAAACTTTTGAATGCGGCTGTCCGAAGCAACAAAAATATTGTTGCTTGTATCGATTGATATTCCAACAGGTCGTTGAAACTGTCCGTTGCCCGAACCATTTTCTCCCCACTGGGATAAGTAAGTGCCATTACTGCTAAACTTTTGAATTCGATTATTTTCTTTGTCTGCAACGTAAAGATAGCCACTAGAATCAGTAGCGACATCACTTGGATTATTAAATTGACCATTACCAGAACTATAATTACCAAACTGTAAAACATAAGCAGTAGTTGAATCAAACTTTTGAATACGGTCATTAGCAGAGTCGGTTACATATATAAACCCACTTCCATCAACAACAACTCCCTCAGGGCTACTAAACATACCGCCTCCTGAGCCTTCAGTTCCCCATTTTGTGATGAAGTTTCCGGTTGAATCGAATTTTTGAATTCGACTATTATCTCGATCGGCAACATAAATATTGCCAGATATATCAGCTGTGATACTTCGTGGTGAATAAAATTGGCCATCTATATCACCCGGAGCACCCCACTGTCCAAGATACTGACCAGATGAATCGAATTTTTGGATTCGATGATTATCTGTATCGGAAATATAAATTGTACTAGAAATACCTATAGTTATACCTTTGGGGTTATAGAACTCGCCATCGTTAGTGCCAAAAGTTCCCCATTTAGATAGAAAAGTGCCAGATGAATCGAATTTTTGAATACGGTTATTATAGCGATCAACTACGTAAACATTTCCAGAAGAATCAATGGAAAGTCCATTAGGTTGATCGAACTGACCATCATCAGTACCAAAACTTCCCCATTTTGTGATGAAGTTTCCGGTTGAATCGAATTTTTGGATTCGATGATTATCTGTATCAGAAACGTACACATTGCCCATAGTGTCGATGGCAATTCCTGAGGGTGAGCTAAATTCTCCGTTATCGGAACCTCTTATACCCCAACTAGACATATATGTACCATCATTATCAAATTTTTGAATTCGATTATTTTCTTTATCTACAACTAGTAATTTACCTACTGAATCAATTGCAATTGCAGCAGGACTTTCTAACCGCCCACTTGCATTGCGTGCAACACCAATTTGGCTGTCATATGTATGTGGATCAGTTATGTTACTTCCTAAGCTTTCAGTAGTACCATATTCAAAACCTCTATCTATAGCGTTGGTTGTACCTTGGATGGTGCCGTTGAGAGTAGCGGTTTTATCAGTGATGTTTGTTGCAGGATTAGTAGTAACCGTTCCCGCTGCATATGCTTTGGAAGGTAGAACTATAAAAAGTACACCAAATAGTTGCACGGCAGTAAATAGTAAAGCAGCCAGAAGCGATCTGGTTCGAACTACAAACTGTTTCACAAGTTCACGACTCCTTAAAGATTATTACTATCAATATAGCAGAAAATGGTAAAGCATACGATACTTACATAATCGTATATCTATGTAGGTATAGTCACTTTCCCAAGGTCTCACCTTGTGCTAAAAGGTTTTTAGTCGCGTATTATTATCCTATTTGCTAAGAGGTTATTGTCTTTTGTAGAAGTAAAAACTGAAACATTTTGATTTTTTTCAAGGTCTGAAATTTTTAATTGAGTATTACTGTCTTTTGAAACTTTTGTTGTTTTGTTTAGGGTAATTGTATTATTTTCGCCCTTAGTCGTTTTTATGGTCAGGCTAGTGTTGTTAACATCAACGATTTTACCCGACAACGATTGAAACGGATTGGACAAATTGCTGAGTAAATTTGCGGTAGAAGCAACTTCTTTTTTGCCAGCTTCTTTGCCGATGTCATAGCCTTTCTTGTAGCTCATATGTCCATACGCCAGAAAAAATCCAACCAGCAACATTATGCCTAGTACAATCAATAGTGTCTTTTTTTGTTTAGAAGAGCTTACCATACCCATATTATTTCCTTACTTTCATATTATCTACTTATCACTACTCTAGTTGCAGTTGGACTGTCGGTAGAGCTATCTTCTAGAAAAACGGACACGGTATTGCCTTTTTTAATATCACTCACTGTTGCGGCCTTTGCCCTATTGGTCACCTGTGTTGTATCTGTCAGTTTGACTGATTTTTTCTCACCGCGCTGCGTGACTACTACAATGTTACTACTTGATACTTCTGAAACAGTACCCGTAACTGACCTGTAAGGGTTTGACACACTGCCCAGCAATGAATTAATTCCGACAAGACTTTGATCTACCGTTACCTGCTTTGCTCCAACGTCTTTACCGATAGTGTAGCCTAGGCTAAATATTCCTGCTATCAATCCAATCTGAGCAAGAACAACCGCTAAAATAATCCAAAGTTTTTTATATTTAAGTATGCTGCTCTTTTTACTATCATCTGTTTGATTTGTTTCTGTCTTCATAGATTCTGTGTTCTCCATTGTTAATGCTCCTTAATTAATAACTTTTCTTTATCATATCGTAATGCTCACTACCGTGCCTTCGCCTTCTGATGATCGAATCTTTACGTCTCCCTGATATTGCTCACATAGTAGTTTGACAAAATACAGATCAAGTCCAAAACCAGAATCGGTGAATTGCTCTGGTGAGGCAACAGTACTGAACGGCTTAAATAGAACCTCCAGTTTATCGGGAGCAATACCACTACCATGATCGGTTACTTTAATCCTGATTGCGTGGTGCTGCTTAGCTTTTTTACTCTTGGTTATATCAAGTACAATTTCACTATTTTCAGGACTTGCTAGGATTGCATTCTTGACTGGCGCAGATAGTAGATGTAAGAGCGTAGGTTCAGAAACTGCAACGGTTAGGCCTGGATCTTCGTGTATAGTGATGGTGACTTTCTGTTTGATAGCGAGCGGCTGCATCTGATCCTTCATTTTCTCGACTTGTTCGTGTACAGATATAGGTTCTAGCGTTGACGAATCTTGCTTCGAAAGCATGTTTAACTGTTCCAGTTTTGACACAGCGTGCGTAAGTTCAATTCGGCCGACTATAAAACCGTCCGTGTGCGGGTAACGGGCGATACCAACACCAAGCTGCGTCAGTACCAGGAGATCCTGAGAAAGCTTCTCGTGAGCTTCAGCGATGAAAATTTGTTGTTTTTTAGCTAATGATTGCTCAATATCAAACTCTTTCTGAGTCATATGACGTAGCGACTTGAACTTCTGGAGGAAGTAATACGATACTACAATAGCTATCACTCCAACGAGGGCAACACCTACTTGTACACCATAGTTTATTAGATTACCGTCATAACGATCTGCTTGAATAAATAAGAAGTTTATTGCTGCGGTAGTGGTCAAAATGATGGCTACAGGTACCCAGATTGCCGGTCGCGTTAGTAACGCCGGACCTTTCAGCCGAGATAGGTCATTAATCATCGCAGTTTGTAGTGGAGATTCAGTTTGAGCTTGTTCTAGTAACTCATGGGCATGCTTTGTCAAATCATCGAGCTGTTTACGAGTTCCAACTACCAAATCTTCTGGTACGGTCATGGTTGGTGTTGTAATCGCCAAACTAGAACTTTTTGATGAACTACTCGATTTACTAGTGCCCCCTACACCCATGGCAAGCAGCTCTATAACACCCTGCATTTTTGCAATTGGAGTATTTATATAGTGGGATGTTAGTTGAAGGTATGTGCGGCGAGCACCTGTAGTTGACTGAATGCGAGAAATTAAAGATTGCAATTGTTCTCGACGACGACGTTCGAGCCCGGCACTATAACTATAGAGTGCCGCTAAAGCAATCAGTAATGCAAGAATGCTGAATGGAATTGTAGCTGCAATTGGTCTTGGTATACGGCTAACTTGGTTAATTAATGATCCGATAAACGAACCACGAACGTAGCTTTCTCGTTTTAATGGAGCTGGCCTTACTGGTTGAGGTACTTGAACTGATGGGGTGATAGGAGTATCGGAAGAAGGTTGTGCGGGTGTTGTTGGGGTGGCTGGAGCTGAAGGAGTGCTTGGTGTTCTTGGAGTTGTAGGGGTTGGTGGAGTAGTAGGGGTAGTTGGTGGAGTTGGGGCTGTACTACCAATGAAATCTGGAAGCGCGTTATAGTTTGTTTTCCAAATAGTAGAAAAATTCCATTGATTAAGCGGTGCATTATTTGTATTGTTCTTAAAATAGTTGGGTTGCGTATTATTTTCATTAACCGGAGTACAAGAACCATCTGGAAGATCACCAACATTTACGCTTTGAGCGATATCGGTTGACTGACTCATGACAACTGCAGCATTAAGCTCTAGTACCTGCCCGCAAGAATTTAATTCTGAAAGTGTTTTATCATAGAAAGTATTAGAAATGTCTGAATTACCTTCAACACTAAATTCAGTTACACCCGATTGATTATCAATACGACCCCATTTACCTATAAACTCACCAGCACTCGTAAACTTCTGGATGCGATGGTTACCGCTGTCGACAGTGTAAACCATACCAGATGGTCCAGCATCGACATCTTGTGCTGCATTAAACTTACCATCGTCTGATCCATATTCACCCCAACTAGCAACAAACTCACCAGCACTCGTAAACTTCTGAATACGATGACTGTTGGTATCGGCAACATAGATCGAACCGTCTGAATCGAAAGAAACACCGCGTGGTGCATAGAATTGACCATCACCCGTTCCTTCTATTCCAAACTGAGATAAATAGTTACCGTTGGCATCAAACTTTTGAATGCGATTGTTGCCCGTATCTGCTACGAAAACACTGTTACTACTATCCACTGCAATACCGCTCGGAGATCTCAACTCGCCATCATCAGTTCCATACACACCCCAGCTCGTAATAAATACACCCGAGCTAGAGTATTTCTGAATTACGCTGTTACCTAAATCTGCCACAAATAAATTTCCGTTTGAGTCAAAATCAATATCACCAGGATAGCCAGGTTGTCCCACTTCAATTCCTTCGGTAGCCCACTGCGAAATAAAGTTACCATCGGAGTCGAACTTTTGAATGCGATGGTTGCCGTAGTCTGCAACAAATACATCACCACTATCGTTAATAGCTACGCCTCGCGGTTGATCGAATTGACCATTGCCACTTCCTTCTTCGCCAAATTCGGATATATATTCTCCGTTAATATCGAACTTCTGCACGCGATTCATCTCTAGGTCAACGACATATGAATTACCGACTGAATCAACAGCTACTTTTTGTGGACTCCTGAAAGAACCCACCGAATCAGAGAAGTAACTCAACACGTAAGAAGGCGTCATACCTACAATACTGCCCTTTTGACCATAACTACTTATCTTGCCCGCAACAAAGGTATTTTCTATGCCAAAGTCGTCGTACGATCCATCTGTCGGAGCCCGATCAAAATAGAATCCGGCCATTCCACCGCTGGCACCGCGCAATAACGTTTCCCCAACATCTATAAGAGTATCCAGTGTATCGAGTAAATCTTCCGAGAATGTACCGGGTGGCGCCTGAGATACTTGGCTAGCCATAAATCCTTTTACATCAAAGTTAATGCCACCGTTTCCTGTGGAGACATCTCCTGAAACATATGAATTTTTAATATTGGTGTTTGCACCGACAGCAACCATTCCACCCGCAAAGCCTCCAAATGATATTTCTGGATTTTCTGGGAATTGAATTTCTGAACCATCTGGTGCGGTAACAGGAGGAATAGTTGGAAGCAGTAATTTGAGTGATTTTGTCGATACATTACCTGATACATAGGAGTTACTAATATCAATCGTACCTGGTCCGATTATGTCACTTATTCCGGCAGGTGGACTTGTTAACATTCCTGGATCTAATCCAAGGATTGCATTGAGGTTAACATCGAGACCAACCGTGATTCCTACTACTCCACCTGCCAGCAATGGTGACGACACATCACCCGAGACATACGATTTGGAAACATCCGCCTGCGCTGCTGCGAGCACTCCGAACATACCACCACCTATTCCAAGCTTATAGTCTTGGTAATTCGTAACATTAGATACATTTACGTCCTGCGTAGCTACATCTACGTTTCCTGAAATTTTTGCATTACTGACAATTGTTTCGGGTGCATACGAAACACCAGCAATTCCACCCGCTGCGCCAAGACCTCCAGACACCGATACCTGTCCAGAGCGACTAAAGTTATCAAATATCGCCACTCCGTTGAGAATCAATCCAGATGCGCCACCGACAACTGCAAACGCATTTGAATCTACGCTTATATTTCCGGTCGATTGACTAGAATATACCGCAACTGTGCCGCCAAATCCCGTGCCATCTCCAATAAAGCCTCCCGAGGTTCCCATTAGTCCACCTACGTAACAGCCGTAAGAACAAGTAGAATCTGCTGTGATATTTACAGCCGAAGATGAATCTTGTAGAACTGTTTCTTTATTCGATGCAAGGCCAACGAGTCCACCAATGGAAGACAGTCCATTTACCTGGCTATTGACATTGATGGATCCAGAAGAAGTGCTATCGACGATATTTATGCCACCTAAACTAGCAAATTGTGCACCTATCAAACCACCCGATGCAACCAATGACATATCGCTCGAGCCGCCACCCGGCTCTATTTGCGAGTTAATGGTTGCAGTCGCAGTTGATCGAACAATATCAACGCCGCCTACTGTCATACCTACCAGACCACCATTAGCGCTCAAGATTTGTCCAGTATCTGAACAATTAATATTAAATGTCGAGGACGAATCTTCAAGCTTAACCTGTGTTGTATACGAAGCACCTATGATCCCACCGGCAACCATGCATTCATCACCAAAGTCGATACTAGCTTGTGAGCGCTTGATTACAATATTTGGTTCAGTGCTCGCTCCTAAGAACATACTAGTGAAACTTACTTCAGTGTTTGATAAAAAGTCTGGCTCACCTGATGCCCCAATAATTCCACCACCAATCATTAAACTTGCTTGCCCATTATCTGGTTGCCCGATTGAGCCAGAGAACGTAGCATCAGATACTTCTGTCACGAAGGCATTATTATTTTCTGTTCCATCAAACTTAGAGACAAACGTCAGGTCGCTGGTATACGTCTTCACCGCTTCTTTATTATCGCCACTCACAACGTTGACGTTTCCATTTTGACTTAACCATACGTCCCATGATGGTCCTAGCAATTCAGGATCTAGACTACTTCGAGCTACCGATCCAAGTACATCCCCTGTGCTGCTGAATTTGACAAGCGATCCCTGTACGCCATTATGTAGATTACTTGATGAATATGAAGATGTAACATAGCTGTTACCGGCACTATCTACTGTAATAGCACTTGCTCCGTACTGTGTATCGTAGGCCCTCACAAAATTACCAGAACTATCAAATACTTTAACTTTCGATTGATCGAGTACGAGCAGATTATTGGCTTGATCGAATGCCATCGTTTTGTACGGTAATTGACCATCTAATACAAGTGCTTGATCGCCCGATCCAGCTCCGACAGAGTAAATAAATGAGCCTGAACTACTAAACTTCTGAATCTTTATACTGCCATAAGACCCGTCTCTTTCAGAATAAACATAAATGTTGTTTGCGTTGTCTATGGCAATGTCTTTTGGTTGAACAAACTGACCGTCGTTGACACCAGTTGAGCCCCAGGTAGAGACAAAGACACCGGAACTATTAAACTTTTGCACCCGGTCATTACCGGTGTCTAACACATATAGATTATCGCTTGAGTCTACAACAATCCGTAAATCAAATGAGTTAAATTCACCATTGTCATACCCAGAACCGGCCGGGTAACTATTTGGTCCAGTACCACCAATCATTAATAGAAATTCACCGTTCGAATTAAACTTCTGGATCCTGCTATTACGTGAATCTGTAGCGTATATGTTATTTTGAGAGTCTATGGCTAGTTTTACGTCACTGTAACCCGAAAACTGTCCTTCAGCATTTGCGTAACCATAATCATAGCTAGAATCAGTATTGCCCCATCGCTTCTGGTAATTGCCGGATGCATCAAATTTTTGAATCATCTGATCGCCAGCAATATATACATTTCCGCTTGCATCGACTACCGTACTCGATGCCCGAAACTCACCTTCACTAAGATCACCCGTAAGAGCAAATCCAATGAGTCCACCAGTTATCTCACTACCCCATACACTTCCGCTAAAGTTACTGTTTATAACTTGGATGTTACCATCTTGTGATGTAACACCCACTAACCCTCCAACCATAAGTCCAGATACATCAGCTGATGATTGTACATTATCTATAACGGTATCTGCAGATACAAAACCTGCAAGTGAGCCTGTCGTTCCACCGCCTTTAACCGTTCCACCCGCTATATCTACATCCTGTATATTCGCTCTTTTTACTTGATTAAAAATGCCAGAAGCTTGATTAGTTTCGGCGGATTGATCGATAAATATATCTTCGATTTTATAGCCTCGTCCATCGAAATTACCTGCAAAGTAATATTCATCATCACCAATCGGAGTCCAACCAGTACCGCTATTCCAATTTACGGTCTCTGAACAATCTATATCTTGCGTCATTATGATCGATAATTGCGGCAGAGGTTCAGGCCCTGATCCAAAATCTACTTCGTAACCATCTCTGGTAACTCCTGAGGAAAGAAGGTTATACAATCCGGTACAATTTGATGCAGTGAGGCCAAACTTGAAATCTACTGGATCGCTAAACGATCCCATACCGACATTGTTAACTGCAGCAACCCTAAGCTGGTATTGCGCCCCAAAATATATGTCGTAAATAAGGTCTTCGTACTGGGCTATGTAAGCATCAATTTCTTCTTGTGTTAAAGATTCGAAATCAATTTCTTGAAGCCCAGACAGCCCGAAATCTACCAGTGCCAGTCTGTCGGTAGATGCCGGTCGAGTAAACGTCGACCAGCTACTGGATCCAACTTTTTTGTACTGAATAACATAGTCAGTGATTGGCGCACCCTGCAGTGGAGCATCCCATTCCAATTGAGGCAAAACCAAACTCACATCGCCAGAGCTATAGTCGGTTACACTTACGTTTTGTGGTGCTGATGGTATACCGACGACCTCCGCTGTAACTGGATTTGTAAACGCTCCCTGTCCGATCGCATTAACAGCCGCTACTTTAAAATCATACTGCTGACCGATAGTTAAATCACCGAAAGAAGTACTCGTGCTCACTCCAACGCCATCGCTATACGTTAGCCACGTGCCGGAACTTGCTAATTTATATTGGACAATGTAATCGGTAATTGCACTATTGCCAATCGATGAAGGTACAAGCCAACTTAAATCAATTGACCCAAATGATGCATTGCTGGCAGCAAGATTACGTGGAGCTCCTGGAATAGTTGGTACCGGTGCCTCACTACCCAAAAATGTTGGTAAGCTACCACTATTTATTTTCCAGATAGTATCAAAATTCCATTGGTCGAGTGGTGGACTGGATTGACTATTAACAAAATAATCCGACTGATTCCCACTTGCATTAATAGTAGTACATGCACCAGAAGGTAGGGACAACGGTTCGTCGTTATTATCTAGAGCTGCACCAATACACTGGGGTCTACTAGTGGCGGTTTGGTCATAGTAATTATTTTCTACCGTAAGTGGCTGACCTTGATAATATGCTATACCGAGTAATCCGCCAGCCGGCCCAAACACGCCATCCGGTGCAGAAACGCTTGCGGTCGAGAAAGAATTCCTAAGTGTCGCGGCAAAGTCTTTAGATGCTAGGTTCCCTGCCAAACCACCTGTAACGATCATGGGATTGTTTGCATTCTGAATACTAACACTACCACTAGCATATGAGTTTTCAATTGATCCAAAATAACTACCATATAAACCTCCAGTAATATACCCTGTGTCGGCTTGGTTAAGTCCATTAACCAAGATGCTGCCCTTGCTATATGTATTACTAGACGATCCACCGCCTGCACCTGCAATTCCTCCAGTATTCACCCCACCCTGAACTTTGAAGGGTTCAATATCTATTGATACATCAGAATATACTTTAGATATAGTGAATTGACTCTCTGGATCGTTCACCATAACACCAGCAACACCGCCAACATTAGCTATTTCAGATTCTAAAACATAACCCTGGATTCCCCATTTTGTGTTAAAGCTACCGTTAGAATTAAACTTCTGAACGCGATCATTATCGATATCTGTTACATACACATTATTAGAAGCATCGACCGCAATACCTCGAATGTTATAAAACTGTCCATCATCACTGCCGTTTGATCCAAATTGTGAGAGGTACTGTCCACTTGCATCGAATTTTTGAACACGATAGTTCTGAGAGTCGGCAACGAGGATGTTACCAAATGAATCAAGGGCAACTCCTGCTGGATAAGATAATTCACCGTCATTACTGCCGTTTGAACCGAATTGTGAGAGGTACTGTCCACTTGCATCGAATTTTTGAACACGGTTATTGTACATATCGGCTACTATGATATTGCCCGAGCCGTCGATCACAACTCCGGCTGGACTAGCAAATTGCCCATCATTACTGCCGTTTGAACCGAATTGTGAGAGGTACTGTCCATTCGCATCGAATTTTTGGACTCGGTTATTGTATGAGTCAACTACATACACATTACCAGATGAATCGGTATCTAGACCTCGTGGTGCAGAAAATTGCCCATCACCTGATCCGTATGAACCAAATTTCAACAAATATTGTCCGCTCGCATTGAATTTTTGGACTCGGTTATTATCGGTATCAGTTACGAAGATGTTGCCGCTGACATCTACAGCTATACCACTTGGACTGTCTAGTTGTCCATCGCCAGAACCGCGAACACCGAATTGTGAGAGGTACTGACCACTAGCGTTAAATTTCTGAATACGGTTATTGTCTGAGTCGGCTACATGGATATTACCGTCAGCATCTACAGCTATACCACTTGGGTTATTGAATTTTCCATCGGTATTTTGATCTCTGGTTGTTACAGTTCCGGTAACCGAAACGTTATTCAATGTTGAATTTTGCAACATCGCGACAAGCCCACCAACTGCACCATATGTTGGCGCAGCTAATGATAGGCCCTTAACTTGTACGTTGTTGAATGTTGTATTGAAGGCAGTGTTAACGAACCCAGAACCACTCGTTCCAAATCCAGAGGCTGAACCAACTATGCTACTATCTTCAATCGCTATGTTCTCAAAGGTGGCACCATCTGTCACCCCTATTATTCCTGAAGGAAGTGGAATGTTTCCGGCGTTCTGATACAAATTCTTAATTGCAAAACCTTGTCCGTCGATACTACCCGAAAATGGATTGTCTCCCATTATATCCATGATTGGCAGAAAACCAGGTGATTCATAGCCTGGAGGCAGTAAACCTTCCCATGTCCACGATGCAGATTCCGTACAATCGATATCATTATCGAGGATATATCTACCTTCTGAATCTCCAAATTCAAATGTCAGAGGATTAATCGATATTGCTTGAAGTTCCACACAGTTAGTTATGTGATACGTTTGAAGTACTCTAGTTGAAACAGTAAAAACTTGTGACCAGTCACTTCGGTCGCCATCATCATTTACCGCTCTGACTCTGAAATCGTACGAAACACCAGATTCTAGTCCGGCTACAGTAACATTGTCGTTACTTATGCTTCGGTCGCCATCATCTAAAAACTCTGTCCAGTTTTCATCGCTTGTTTTTTTATAATCAACTTCGTAGTTGTAGATATTAGAAACATACCCCCATTCCAGATTTACACTTTGAGTTCTTGGGGTACCAAAAAGATCTTGCGGCGATTGCACACATGCACCAGTTACAAATTCTTGATCTGCACCAAATTGAGTACCATTTCCGTTAGTAGCGAATACTCGATAGTGGTATGTTGTACCACCGCACTGCAAACCTGTGACTTCAGATTCTATACCAGTAGCAAATTTTTGGATACGACTATGGTTACGATCGGCAATGTAAAAATTATTTTCAGAATCTACTAAATAAGATACATTATAATATCCTAATAAAACAGTACATATAACTAAGTCATATTGTTCTTCTGG
>CAYMTU010000012.1:0-4623 GCA_964393455.1 uncultured Candidatus Saccharibacteria bacterium | reverse complement strand
GAATCTACTGTAATAGTTGAAGGATTGTCAAAATCAAAGTTAGTTCCGTTATTTTTATACCACTTTGTAATAAATGTACCGCTACTATTGAACTTTTGGATACGATTTGTATTTATGTCAGTTACATATATATTTTCCTGCTGATCGACAGTCATACTAACCGTAGAATTTTCGGGGTACCAGAATTGCCCATCACCGTTTCCTACTGATCCCCACTCTGTCACATAGGTACCACTGGAATTTAATTTTATAATTCTAGGACCATTTTGGGTATTTGCATCAAATACATAGATATTTCCTGAAGATGCTATACTAAACGTTTTGATATTACAAAAATTACCTTGGTCAAAGCAGGTGCCAGATTCGTAATAACCAATCTGGTCAATCTCGGTACCGTCAGTCTGGTATTTATAAATAATCGAATTGTTTGCCCAATAGACATTTCCACTTTGGTCTGTCGTAAGACCGCCTTTGTTACAAAGGTTGTTGTAAGGAGTAGACCAGCTAGTGAGTAACTGGCCATTGCTATCATATTTGCTAATTCTACTATTGCCTAAGTCGTACGTGAATACATTTCCACTCTGATCTGCAGCGACACTACATAGTGTAAAGAATTGATCATTATTATAACCAAATTCTCCCCACTCGGTTATAAATATTCCATTAGAGTCAAACTTTTGAATTCGATTATTGTCTTGGTCTACTGCATACACATTCCCGTTATTGTCAGCACTAATTCCGTTAGATAGGCTACCTGCGTTGGTATAACTTGAGCCTTTTGAACCCCACTCACCTGTTTTAGTACCTGAAGAATCGAACTTTATAATTTTATTTGGAGAACTTGCAGTAACGTAAATCGCACCACTATCGTCAGTAAAAATACCATATGTGTCATTTTCTGCAACGTTCCAACGTTGAATAAAGGTGCCAGTAGTGTCAAACTCTCGAACAATACTTCCATTTCGATCTAATACTGCAATGTTTCCGCTCGATAATACCGAAATACCACTAATTAGTTGGAACTCATTATCACCATAGCCCTGCTGGCCCCATTGCAAAATGTAATTACCGTTATTATCAAATTTTTGAACCCTGTAGTTACTTGAGTCACCAACATAGACATTTCCGCTTGAGTCTACGGCAAGTCCATCCGGGAAACAAAAAGCACCGTCCGAAAGCGGACCATTATACGCACAACCATACGAACCCCATTCTGATACTACTGTACCATTGGAATCTAACTTTTTTACCCCATTATTTTCGATAGTGAATACGTACCCATTTGAATCAACTGCAATATCGGTAGCATATCGGTTATTCCACACGGTTATAAAAATACCCGAGGAAGAAAACTTTACAATTCTGCCGTTTGCTCTATCGGTTACATACACATCATTACTTGCATCAACTGCAATTCCCGCTGGATCACAAAACGTATATAGCGTCGGGTTCTGAGAACAGTCTAGAGAGCCCCATTTTGCAATAAAGTTGCCAGAACTATCAAACTTCTGAACCCGGTAATTCCCCTTATCGAGAACGTATACATTACCAGATGAATCTGTTGCGCCATCCCAAGGATTATCAAACTGACCATCCTCAGCGCCCCTTAAGCTCCACGAGTTAAATAATCCGTATTTAAAATTACTGTTGTCTGATGTGCTTTGGCCATATGAATTTGTCTGCCCATACTCAAAACCTTTTTGGGTTGTACCTGTTAGGCTCGAAGCTCCTTTAAGTGTTGCTTTGGTTCCACTGATATTAGAGGGCTCTTTAGTTATGACACTTTCTGATCCGGGAAAGCCAAAGCTATTGTCATTTAAATAGTTAATTGCTTGAGCAAATACCACTAACGAAGCAGCCATAAACAAGATCCATACTATCTTGGACCCTGGTTTATGCAAACCCTTTATCCTGTTACCTACCGAAAAAATGATTTAACCCTCTATAGTTAGATTAATTACCTATAAGCATACCTATTATGCTTTAACAATTCAACAGGAGAAGCATTGAAACCACTCTCTAAACCTACACGTCATAATAGATTGTTCAGATAGCAAATCTTAGTCAGCAAAGGCAAGCGGATTATTCTGCACAGCTATTCGGTGAATAGGCAGTTGTACTGTCACTTTAGTCCCATCGCCAACTGTGCTTGATATCTTAAAATTACCGCCAAGTTTATTGATAATAATTTTATCCATATATAAGCTCAAAGAGGGTTTCTTGCTCAATGCGTCATGCGAATTTTCTGCCTTACCAGAAAATGGTTTAATTAGACCTGGTAATTTTTGCCCCGGAATCCCCACTCCTTTATCTGAAACTGACACTATTACCTTTCCTAGACTACGGGTAACAGAAACGGTGACGACTCCTTTCGTCAAACTAAACTCACAAGCATTAGAAAGTAAAGACTCAAATATCTGACGGAATTCTGCAGGACTAACATTAGTAACGATACCACTGTCAATATTTGGGATTATAGATATTTGTTTATCCTTATATTTTACAGCGTATTCTTTAATCGTGTTTTTTGAGAATGAAGATATATCAAATAGAGGAGCGTCTTTATTAAAATCACAGTATTGTCTGACATTGCATAGACTGTGGTAGATTGTTTCAACCGAAGATAAACTTTGTAATGAATTTTTTAAATTGTTATCATCTAATGTTTCTTTTGCTTTTTTAATGAACGCTATACGGTCTGATATTTTAGACGTGGCATCTCGGATGAACTCAGTTCGCTGTTCATACAACAAAGATACCTGTTTCAGCTGCTTGCTATTTCGATTTTCTAGCATACTTGTATAACAAAGATACCGATACGCAAGGGCAACAAGCAGACCGGCAAAAAGTACCACACCCATCGTTACAAAAGCACTAGATAGTGTAATCTTAATGGCATTATTAACATATAAGACGATGTTTAATAAAATGGTCAAAATAAGTGCCAGAACTATGGGAATATATACTAGTCGTTTCTTAAAAAGTTTTGGCAAACTATAGGTAATTTGTTTTGTAGTATTTGCCGATTGCGAACTTGAAACTTGATTTGCCGTAAATAGCTGTCCGGTCGTATCTTTAAAAGCTTTAATCTCTTGTAAAAGTTTGGATTGCTGGCCGCCAGTCTCTCCTGACAATTGTACATATGAAGCTATGTCTTTATGTATTTTTTCGACTATACCGTCAAGTGAGGACATCACCAACGCCAAGTAATCATTCAGTGCTTCTTGGGTCGTGAGTATTCGATTGGTATTTTTAGCGTATACGGTGAGTTTACGAAATTTTTGAAGTGATTTTACTGCATAGACTAATGCAAATGCAAGTAAAAATAGTACCGGCAAAAAGAACAAGCTTTTAATTACATACTTTGGTGCCCTAGATATTAACAATGGGCTTGGTGTAGTCTCGGCAATAATGAAACTTGCGTAATTTTGTGAGTTTGTTGGCATAGATTCTAAGGAACTATGCGCACTGCCTGGAGTATGTGCAGATGTCGTTGCTGCGCGTACTGGTATAGTACCAACCATAAATAAACTTAGCGAAAATAATGTAGCTGCCACCAAGAATACACTCTTCAAAGCACTTATGTCTTTGCTGCAGCCTTTAATCGCGCGATTATTTACTTTTAGGTATTTCATAGTTCTATGTATAGAATGTGCGCAGATTACTTTATTTATATTTGAAAAATTTCAGCTGATCTATGTTAAAAATTGCAAAATTAATCAGACAGGACGATTCTCGTTGCAGTCACATTAGCATCTTTGCCTTGTAAAAAGATAGTGACTTTTTGATCTTTCTTTATATCAGATACTGCGAGTGTCGTTGTCTTTTTAGTAACTTTTGTCGATTTAATAATATTCACTGTCTTATTTTCGCCCTTCATGGTCACAATAGTAATCTTATCGTCTTTCACTTCGACAACCCTTCCTGATACGGTTTGAAAAGGATTAGCAATGTTACTGAGTAGTCCTGCAGAAGTAGCTTCTTTCTTTCCTTTTTCAAGTCCGGCACTATAACCTTTGTCATAAATTGATTTTCCAAGCACGAACAGAATTCCACCTGTAATTAGCACAGCAACGATACTTAGTATTATTATTTTATGGGTTTTAGTTAATCTATCCCCACCTGTTACCTGCGCGTTTGATTTTTTTTGCAGCGATTCAATATCAACGCTACCGTCAGTTGGTTTTACTTCCATGAGTTACGAATACCTTTTTGATTAATAGTAATATGCATAAGCTTTATAATACCCGATTAAAAGGAAGTTGTACAAGCAACTTGACCTCAGATATCGACTACAACCCCGTCTCCGGCACACCCACACTAGCCTGGGCAAGGCCCACGGGGTCAACTATGGTTCCGTTAGCAACGCCATCTTGGTCGAGTGGTCCACCGTCGGTGAGTTGGTAAGATAGTTTTAGTACTGGTTGGTTGTTGATGGTTGTTTGGGTAAGGCTTGTTTGGGTTTGGGTACTAAGCGTCGTGTAGGTATTAGTGTTGGTGTTGTGTTTTCTTGGAGTAAAGGCAGAGGGAGATTGGTTGGTGTAGCAGTAGAGTTCTATAGGAATGGTAGAACCAGGAGTGATGGTAGTAACGGTAAAGGATATAAGACCAAGAGGATAGTTG
>CAYMTU010000011.1:14406-18797 GCA_964393455.1 uncultured Candidatus Saccharibacteria bacterium | reverse complement strand
TTTATACAGTAAGGGCAGGGCAACATTGTCGAGTACGTTCATTTTTGGGAGTAGGTTGAATGATTGAAATACAAAACCAATTTTATCGCGGCGCAATTTAGCACGTTGATTCGGGCGTAATTTAGCGACAGATCGATTGCTCAAATTGTATCCACCGTGCGTAGGGCGATCGAGTAGCCCAATGACGTTCATGAGCGTTGATTTACCTGAACCACTTGGACCCATAACAGCAACGAACTCACCAGCATCCACGTCTAAATTGACCTCGTCGAGTGCCACGGTAGTGGCATCGCCGAAGCCGTACAGTTTACTGACGTCTTTGAGTGATATTATTGGCATGAAGTTGAGGCTTTTCTGTACTCGAATTATATCGAGATAGATACTACTATCTTACATCTAAATTTGCATTATTCGCAAGTAAGTTTCTGTTTAATTTATACTGTAGAGTATTTTAAGATACTCTATTGGCTAAACTTTCAGTATAATTGTAACGTTCGATCACTATGGAGAGGTCGCATAGTGGCCTAGTGCGCCATCTTGGAAAGGTGGTATGGGGGAAACTCCATCGAGGGTTCGAATCCCTCTCTCTCCGCCAGCAGAGATGCAGTCATACCCGTAGCGGTATGGCTGTTTCTCTTTTAGAGAAAGATTCGAACACTGGTTCGATCACAAGTTACTCTCGCAGGTGCTTGCACCGAGAAAGTAACGCAGGGAGTAGCGAAGCGTTCATCCCATCCTCTCCGCCACATCACAATCAGCAAGCATTTGCAGGGACCCCAGGCTATTTCTCTACGCATGTCATTTCTGATCAATCTGAATGCTACAGTTACTATTTGACACTTGGACGTAACAAACATAAGGTTAATACTATAAAGTAACAATAGGATTCTTATGGAACCACAAGACGATAGTAATCTAATCACACCAACCACCAATCCCACCCCTCCCGCTGCTCCTGCTAACCAGCCAACGAACCAACCTATAACTCCTGAACCAATAACTACAAATAACGTCGCCGGGCAGTTACCGCCCAACAGTAATCCTTTTCCACAGCCGATACCGCCAAAAAAAGATAACAAAAAACTGCTCATACTAATCGGCATTGCCATAACTATATTCGTCTGTGTCGGAATATTTTTTGCTGTCAAATCAATGGGTACCTACAATGCAACCGACCCCACAAAGGTTCCTGAAAACACGAGTGATATAACAACGCCAAGTTCTAACGAACCAAGCAATGAGGTAGACAACAGTACAAGCACTAATGATGGCGCAAACGATACCGAAAGACAAGCAGATATTAAATCTATCCATGGCCAATTAGAAGCATTCTATGCGCAGAATGGACAGTACCCAACATTTAGTAATATGAACGATAGTTCCTGGATAACTACAAATATGAAAAGCTTGGACACTGAAGCCTTAAAAGATCCACTTGGGAGTACTTCCAAATTAGCGACAACGCCAACAAAGAACCAATACTCATACGAAGTAGACCCAAATTGCGATAATCAAGGTAGGCCGTGTTCAAAATATGTTCTAACTGCGATACTTTCAACGACCAAAACCTACGTGAAAAATTCTCTAAACTAGTTTTTAGCGAGACAAATCGAGAGCCTGTGAAAAGGGAATACCGTACTATAATTTGACTATTTTGTTTTATATGTTATATTAAGTTTATGAATGCAGAATATATACCGTATCCTGTGGAGTTTGAATTGCTGCCCATTTCAGATGCCTGGGGAATAATATGGTCTGCCGGGAACATAGCGCTCTCGCACTGTTCCGATTTTAGTGAAGAAATCAGAGAATATATAGCTGATGAATTCGAAGCGATTTTTGAAGATATTGCAATATGTACAGAGCTAGCTGACGAGCTAAAACCGGATGAAGCAGATGATGAACAAACAAAAATTATGTTTGGATCATTAACTGAACCAATCGACGACGAGATTAAGCAGCTGTACAAAAACGAAGCAGTAAAGAACGGTGGAGAAGTAAACCCATTCAAAATAGAAAACAACCGGTACGATGCACTAGCCATGGTTAGTCTGTATATTGATACCGCAAAATCTGCATACGATACCAATCACTATAACTAGCGAATATCGGACTACTAAGTTCACTCACTAGTTTACTTTTAATACTTTCACAAACCATTATACTTATGGTATGAAAAATAACGTTTCAAAAAAGATTGTTATCGGAGTTGTTCTGCTTATAGTAACTAGTCTGCTCGTATTTGTAGTTTATAGCAACAATCAAGGCAAAGCCCCTAGAGGATATGTAGAGATCGAAGGCTACAATGACCCTTCACCATGCTTAGCTATGATTCCTGAATGTGGTGTATGTATGGAGGAGTATGGCGGATTCAAGCTAATAGATGGCAAATGCTACGGTTTACGTTAGTGCATAGTTAAAGTCTACATATTAATTGTATGCAGCTTATAGAGAAATCAACTACGTAACGGTGGTACCGACTTTTTCGCCATTTGCGGCTCGGGCAATCTCGCCCTCTTTATCAGCGTTAAAAATGATAAGCGGCATACTCTGCTCCATGGCAAGTCCTAGTGCAGCTTTATCCATGACCTGAATTGCTCCATCTTCGACAGCCTGTTGGTACGTGAGTTCTTCAAACTTCACCGCGTCATCGTGCTTGTGCGGATCTTTATTGTAAACGCCATCTACTTTAGTAGTCTTAAGCACTACGTCACAACCAAGCTCAAGGGCTAAGATTAACGCAGCAGTATCTGTCGTAACATAGGGCCTACCACTACCACCACCAACGATAACGACACGACCCTTATCGAGATGTTTTTCGGCTAAACGATGCACGAATGGCTCTGCAACCTGATTGGCAAAAATCGTACTGAGGCAACGAGTAGGAATATTTTGTGCCTCAAAAATATCCGTGAGTGCCAGTGCATTCATCATAGTGCCGAGCATACCCATATGATCAGCAGTCACACGTTTAATGCCGTGGCCAGCAATTTGTGCTCCTCGTAAAAAGTTTCCGCCACCAACCATAATGACAACCTGTGTACCATTATCTGCTACTTTTTTTACTTCCTCAGCTAGCCATGCAGCTTGGGCTGGGTCTATGCCGCTTTCAAATTTACCGGCTAATTGTTCGCCCGAGAGTTTTAAAAGAATTCTATTGTATTTTTTCGCCATTAACACCTAGTCTAGCAGATGAACGAGTATACTGGTATATATGAAGCTATATTCCTGGAACGTCAATGGTATTCGTGCAGTAATAAACAAGGGGGCTCTGCAAAAATTTCTGACCGATCACGATCCAGACATTTTATGTCTGCAGGAGACCAAGGCAAATCGTGAGCAAGTGGAAATTGACATTCCTCAGTACCATGAGTACTGGAACTCGGCAGTTAAGAAAGGCTACTCAGGAACTGCAATATTTAGCAAAAGTAAACCCTTACAAGTAGTAAATGGTTTTCCTGAAGGGTTAATCAAAAAGTATCAAGTTCCAGGTGATACCTATGGTAATCCTAACGATGAAGGCCGAGTGATTGCAGCCGAATTTGAAAAATTCTGGGTACTCACCGTCTACACCCCCAACAGTAAAGGAGACTTATCTCGACTTGAGTTACGCCATAAACACTGGGATAAGGCATTTCTAGCCTATGCTAAAGATCTTGAAAAAACGAAACCAGTGCTTTTTTGCGGAGACCTCAATGTTGCGCATACCGAAGACGATCTTGCTAACCCAAAGGCAAATATTGGAAAGCACGGCTTCACTAACGAAGAACGTGAAGGCTTTCAAAATTTTATTGACGCAGGTTTTATAGATACCTTTCGACTATTTGTTAAAGGTAACGGTCACTACAGCTGGTGGACTCACTGGGCAAATGCGCGGGCACGGAATGTAGGATGGCGTATCGATTATTGGCTTGCCTCAAAATCCTTAAAAGATGCGATAAAAGGTTCTTCTATTCATCCCGATGTGATGGGTAGCGACCATTGCCCCGTAAGTATTGAGGTCGATTTATGAAATCTCTTGAATTAACCCTTTTATATTTATTAAGGGGAAATGAAATTCTTTTGGCAATGAAGAAGCGTGGTTTCGGAAAAGACATGTGGAATGGAGTCGGTGGTAAAATTGAGACCGGAGAAACCATAGAAGAAGCGCTTGTCAGAGAGTGTCAAGAAGAAATTGGCGCAATTCCACAAACATATAAGAAGTTGGGCTACCTTATTTTTAACGAGCACCACGAGGGCATACGAAAACTAATGCACCTACATGTGTTCACTGCCACAGCATGGACGGGTGAGATAATCGAGACCGATGAGATGAGGCCACAGTGGTTCGCTATTGGCGAAATCCCCTATGACAAAATGTGGCCAGCAGATCAAATGTGGCTGCCGATGGT
>CAYMTU010000011.1:11472-14306 GCA_964393455.1 uncultured Candidatus Saccharibacteria bacterium | reverse complement strand
CGACCATTTGCGGTGTTTGATATTGATGGCACCTTAATCCGCTGGCAGCTCTACCACGCAGTTGTAGGTAGATTAGCAAATGCTCATTTGCTTGGTGATAATGCATCCCAATTACTAAAAGACTCACGCATGAAATGGAAGAAGCGCGAACATGCTGAGGCGTTTCATGATTATGAAAGACAGCTCGTAGCGTGCTATGAAGAGGCGCTACACACTTTAAAGCACGCCGACTTTGATGCAATAGTACTAGAAGTAATAAATGAATATAAAGATCAAGTGTATACGTATACTCGGGACCTTATATCGGCATTAAAAAAACAAAACTATGTATTACTGGCAATATCCGGATCACATAAAGAATTGGTGGGCGCCATTGCCGAATACTATTTATTTGATGACTATATAGGGACATCGTACGAAAGAAATGAAGTAAACTTTTCAGGCGAAAAACACGTTGCCAGCTATGATAAAAAATCCGCGCTAAAATCGCTCATTGATAAACACGGTCTCTCTACAGAGAAAAGCATTGCGGTTGGAGACAGTCTAAGTGACGCAGCCATGCTTGCAATGGTTGAGCAACCTATTGCTTTTAATCCAGACCAAAAACTACTCGACAAAGCCATGGAAAATGGCTGGAAGATTGTCGTAGAGCGAAAAAACGTAATCTATACTTTGGAGAATCATGACAAATCCTACGTATTGGTATAAACAAAATGATGAGGCATTGTACCCCGATTTAATTTGGAGTAAGCCTGAGAATAAGCAACAAGCAGGCAAATTGCTCGTAATCGGCGGACATGCCCATGGCTTCTCGGCTCCAGCAGGTTGCTATCAATTTGTGCTCGATGCAGGAATCGGTAGCGTACGTGTACTATTGCCCGACCATATTAAAAAACAACTTGCTGGATTCCATGGTCCTTCGCTTGAACTTCATTTTGCTCCAAGTACACCAAGCGGAAGTTTTGCCTCACCATCTCTTGCAGAAATGATGGATAATGCATCATGGGCAGACGCCATAATTTTAGCAGGCGATCTAGGGCGCAATAGTGAAACTGCAATTGTACTGGAAAAATTAGTCAGTAAATCAACATGCCCTATAACTATCACCAAAGATGCTGTCGATTACTTCACCTCAACTCCATTGCTCATAATTGATAGACCGAACACTTGCTTGGTCTTAAGCATTGCACAGTTACAAAAACTTATGAAGCATGCAAAGCAACCCACAGCAGTAACCTATAGCATGGACCTAATGCATCTTGTCGACCTATTGCATGAGTTTACGCGGGTCCACCAAATCTATATCGTCGTGAAACATCACGATACTATACTCGTTGCCGTTGAAGGCAAAGTTAGCACCACAAATACAACTCTAGAGATTGATGAGTCCTGGCGAGTATCAACTGCTTCGCGTGTGGCTGTCTGGTGGCTACAAAACCCTACAAAACCTTTTCAGGCAATATCTAGTGCAGTACTAGATAAATCATAAATAGTTATGGTTGCAATTATAGCTACAACCAAGCACAATCTAGGCTCATGATAGAAAAAAACTGTGTAGATATGGTTATCCCACTTGTGCAAGAGCTCGATGCAGAAGGGTTGCATTTCCAAATTATGGGTGGAATTGGGTCGGTTGCTCTCGCAAACGAATTTGTAGCGTTACCAAACGATCAACTTATAGAAACCAGGGAAGAGATCAGGTTATCTCAATTTCGAGAGAACAAGACCCTAAGAGATGTTGATGTGTTAGTGCTTTCAAGCGATGATACAGATATCGAAAAAGTTGAATTAATTACACAAGAAGTAATTGGCGATGAGTTAGAAATATCAGTGTTTGGACTAAAAAATTCTTGGGATTTGGCTCGACAAAAGGATCATCCATTGCGTAGCCTCGGCATGGTTCATTTAGCAGACAGATACGTTGGGCTCCACGGAGTAGCCGATTGCCAAAAAGCTCTGTATCCATTTAAAGCAGCCCTAAATCCCGAAGTTCTCGAAACGTGGTACGTACCAGTTATAAGAGGTGGGCAGGTCACCTCTATACCAATTCCGCACCCTGGTGCTTCAATCTTAAACTATGTTACTCGATCTGTTTCAGGCATACGACCAAAAGATGAAGCAAAGTTGACCAAGATTGTTGACAACGTCACCAGTAACTTTGCCGAAATAACAGAATGGATTCACGATGGGCCTGGAAGCGAGCAGCTAGAATTTGCGCGTATACTGCATTCTCTTCGCCAACCAAGTCATGGTACCGCTCAAGATTTAACGCTTGGAACGCTACTAAAGCAGCCTGCGCTAGACCTAGCTTCAGTCATGTCGGATAGTACATACTCTATGGCAAGCGACCTGCCAGTTTCAATGCAACGTACTATACTTTCTGTCATGCGAGCAAAAGCCAGAATCATTCACTGGGGAGAATCGAATGAACATATTGTACGAATATTCCAAGACGTGTTTGAAAAGAAGTTTGATAAAATTGTTAAAAACAAATAAATTACCCGGTAAAACTACTGACCAGGGACTGACTTATCGATCGTTTTTAACGACCATATAACCAGGTAGACAAATGCTACAGTAAATGAAATAGCACTTGCAATTTCAAACAAGAATCCAGCAATATTTGTATTGACTGCGATAATAGCAAAAACAATTCCAGACAGGAATAGAATACCGGCAATCTTTAAATTTTTAATTCGAGCAGGACGAATGACAACGGGTGCTGGTTTATCATCATCAGAGTGCTGAGATTTATAGTACTCGCTCGCATTTATATCTTTAGGTGGCTTTACTGAAGACGGATCCATATCATTATCAATATAGCATGATACAAC
>CAYMTU010000011.1:0-11372 GCA_964393455.1 uncultured Candidatus Saccharibacteria bacterium | reverse complement strand
TTATAAATAAGATGGTGCCGCAGGACGGACTTGAACCGTCACGAGATTGCTCTCACAGGATTTTGAGTCCGGCGTGTCTACCAATTCCACCACTGCGGCTTCAACTTATTTATAACACATGATGAACATACTACAGAGGTCATTGTAGCATAATCTTGTCTATTTTATTACGGTAAAATATGGGAGATACAGCTATTTAACGTATACTATAAGCATATACCATGACCGATTCAAATAACGATGTAACACCAAAAGAAGATGATTCCAACATTGCGGCTGATTTGATTCGCAAAAAAATTGATTCAATATATGCAGATGAACCAGATGCGATTGAAGAAGTGGAAGAAACTTTTTCGGTTCACGACAAACCTTTGTCGAAGCACCAAGCCTACATGAAAAAGATTAGTACATCGGGCAAATCTCTCGCTGACATTCAAACAGCATGGCATCAGTACTATTCATCCTTACCCGATAAAGAAAAGCATGAAGTTTGGCAAGAATTTTATGCCGAGCACAATAAACACAGCAAGCCAAAAGCCGTAATTCAGCCAGAGAGTCCCAAAGAGCACACATTATCGCAATCTACTGAAGATACAAAAGCCAGTATTCATGAAGTGCAGAAACCTGAAGTTAAAAAGAATAAACATCCCGGCAGTAGAACAGTATCAGACGTAAAACATCAGCTCCTCTCAAAAGCAGATAAGAAAGTAAAGGTAAAATTAAAAGCTAAACAACATTTCCAGTCTCTGCTTTTTGGCGTTGGCATGGGAATGATTGTTGTACTGATTCTTTTATTTAGTTTTTTCAACGATCGATTTATTGCACCCTTCATCACACCAAGCAAACAAGTAAGCAGCACACCAATAATTATCGATAGTTCAACGACTGCGGTAGACCCGGCTCCAAAAGTTATTATTCCTAAAATAAACGTTGAAATACCCGTTGTCTACGATGAGCCATCTGTTGAAGAAGCCGCGATTCAAAAAGCACTAGAAAGAGGAGTGGTACACTATGCAACCACTCCAGTTCCTGGACAAAATGGAAATGCTGTTATTTTTGGACATTCAAGCAATAACATACTCAATAAAGGTCAGTATAAATTTGCATTCGTACTACTAAATAAACTCGAGACAGGTGATATCTTCTATCTAACTAAAGATGGCGTCCGCTATGGCTACAAAATATATGAAAAGAAAATTGTAAAACCGAATGAAGTTAGCGTATTGAATGGAACAGGCGATAAGCCGGCAACGGCAATGCTTATTACCTGCGATCCACCTGGCACGTCACTCAATAGGCTCGTAGTAATTGGCGAACAAATTAGCCCAGATCCAAGCAAGAATACCGCAAACACTACGCCACCAAATACCGCGCAGATCAAGACCATCCCAAGTAATGCCCCAAGCCTGTGGCAAAGAATCAAAAATATATTTAACTAGAGCTCAAGATTAAGCTTCATATCAGTTCGGAGTAGTGCAGTTTTGGTTTGATCTGCGACTGACGGTGCAAGGGTAAATAAGCGGGTATAATCTCTGTCGAAATAGGGGAGTGATCCTGGCACTATTGGGACAAGGACTTGATTATTGATTCCATCATAGTCAAATACGTGCACCTTATTCTCATGATTAACGAGCAATCGATGACCATCCATCCACGTCGCCTTAGAGTCAGCAGGTAGCGCAAGGCTTGAGGTGTAATAAAACCGCCTATTTGTTTCGGCATCATATACAGCGAACTTGTTTCCGCTCTGAGTCATAATAAACCGAGTATTTGCAGAAAAAGTCACTTGAGTTGGCTGTTTCATGACCAAAGTTGTAAACAGTGACGGCAGCGCTTTAGAATCATTTGGCTGTTGTTCGGTAGGGTTTTGGTAGATAAATACCCGGCCTTCACCTACGGCACCCACGGCAACGTACCACTTAGTGTTAAACCGTGCCATATTAAGTAAATATGTTTCGTTCAGAGCACCTTTTCTTAAGGTGTAATTTTTATCCTTATCTCGTAGTATCACGATTGATTTTGTAGGATCTTTTGAATCGACTGAAGTATAAAGCATCTTATCATTACCATGAGATTTGTAGTTCAATACACCCTTTAGATAATCTTTAATTTCTTTAGTCTTTGTATCGGCTGTTTGTAGTATCTGCGTTTTAGCATCATAGAGATACAACTTATCAAATTTTTTATCTCGTAATGTAACGAAGGTCGGTGACACTGCTAGAAGTTTATTTATATTTAATGAATTCTGAGGTGTTTCGCGGTCCAGCATGATGTATTCATGGCTTTCACCGTACACGTGCTTGAGCAGTACATGACGATTATCAGATGACCATTCAACGAGTGTTAACGATTGTGCGGCGCCAGCAGTTGCCGGAGCAGTGAGTAAGCTGGCAGGTAGCAGTACTGGGACTTTAGGATCTTTTGGGTTATTGGCATCAAACATATCAAAGGAAGTAAGTGAGTTTGGTTGCGATACAATAATCCAACGACGATCTAAACTTTGCGTCGAAAATGATGGTGTGGCGCTAAATACCTGCTGATCTTTACTGTTCATTTTATTAGGGAAGAGTACTGGATAGGTAAACCTCTCGATGGTACTCCCTTCAAGCATAAAGCTACGTTGCCACGTTCGGTAACCGTCACGCTTAAGCTCCATCTTGTAATCTCCAGCTGGAATAGTCAGTTTTTTTTCTGTCTCACCACTATCTTTACCATTAAGGTATATCCTCGCTGGTTCTGGGGCAGCCGAGGTAAACACGAGACCGTTTTGAATAACTTGTCCCGTCTTACGGTCAACGTCAAAGCCATAAGACAGTAGCACTAGGATGAGCGAACCTAAAAGAATTGCGACACCAATCAAAAAGTACCCTAAAAAAAGGCGTTTTTGATGATTTCGTTTTTTATCAGGGTCTAAGAAGTCCATATATATTTTTATTTTACGTATTCAGTGTCCATAATTATAGCACTCTACGCAACAAAAAGTGATAATTAAACGATAAAGTCATGATTATAGGCGAATCACTTCTTGTTATCTGCTATGAGTAGAGGTACTATAAATAGCATAAGCGTGAGCAGTAATACTGCAATAAAAAGGAAAAAGCATTGGGTTCACAAAAAAACACAATCACGATTAACGGCAAAGTATACGATGCAGATACAGGCATGGTTATATCGGACGTTGCACGCGCAAAGATAATTAAACCAGCAGTGGTAGCAGCTTCACCGTTGCAAAAAAGTAGTAAGCCAAAACCAGCTGCAAAAAAAATACCAATTACCAAAAAGCAGCCATCACATCCTCAAGCGCATAGGCATACTCCTAGTGTAGCAACGCAGTTGCACACGAAGAATGAGCATGCAAAAACATTGATGCGAAGTTTAGTGTTGAAGCCAAATAGTAATAAGAAAAGTGGACAAACGGTTGCTGTATCAGGTCTTGCTAAACAGCCAAAACATACGATGGTTCACAGCAAAACTCCCGAAAGGACATTGCGCGCTTCAAAAATTACAAAGAGTAATCTAGTCTCTCGATTTGATACTAAAGTGCATGCAACAGTCACCCATACCACTAAAGCAATACCGGTCAAAACACCACCTCGAGATAACTCATCGGCAGGCAAAACGCAGTTTATAAGCAAACAGGCACCGCCAATTACCGTGCCGATTGCACCGAGTCATAGAGCGATGTTTGAAGCATCGCTTGAAAACGCCACGAATCATCGGCCTACTAAAATCGGTATGAGTTCATCGCATCGAAGAAAAAAAAGTACACGTGCAAAACAAGTTGGAGCGATTATGGCAACCGTTTTTGTACTCGGTTGCTTCTATACCTACAGCAATATCCCTAGCATATCGCTCAAGATGAAGGCAGGACAAACAGGGTTTACGGCTAACGTACCCTCCTACAAACCAACCGGCTTCAGCTTAAATAGAGCTATACAGTCCAAGCCAGGAAGCGTAATCATAAGCTATAACTCAAGAACAGATGATCGTGCGTTTAGCATTACGCAAGAAAAAACAAATCTCAGCAATGAAACCATCTCCTCTTTATTTCTAAATGAGATAACTAATAATTACTCTGCGGAAGCAACACCAGATAAAACAGTATACATTTATGATGATTCTAACGCTGCCTGGGTAAAAGATGGCATTTTGTATAACATTCAGGGTAATGCCCAGCTATCACGAAGCCAGCTACTAAATCTGGCTTCAAGCTTGTAGTGTGGTATACGCATAGCCTGGCTGCTTGTTAAAACGTCTATACGACGATACTGCTCTGTAACTATTCAACGATATACCGTACAATAACAGATATGGCATCAGAAAAAATTAGAACTAGGTTCGCACCAAGCCCAACCGGCTACCTGCACGTCGGTGGGATTAGGACTGCGCTTTTTGCATGGTTAATTGCTCGTCATAATAATGGAGCTTTCATACTAAGGCTAGAAGATACAGACAAGGCACGAGAAGTCGAGGGTTCTGGACAGCATATTGCAGATTCACTCAGATGGCTCGGTCTTGACTGGGACGAGGGCTTAGATAAGGGCGGTGAATACGGGCCGTATCTACAAAGTGAACGGCTAGCTATGTACAAGCAGTGGGCATCAAAGCTCGTAGAAAGTGGTCGCGCCTATGCCGACCCTTATAGCCCCGAAGAAGTCCAAGCGTTTCGTGAGCTTGCTCAAAAAAGTAAAAAACCATTTCTATTTCGTAATCACCGACCAGAAAAAACGCCTACCTGGGATGGCACCCAACCGCTACGATTTAGGAGCGATCCAAAGAGCTACACTTGGCACGATGAAGTCATGGGCGATTTAACAACAGGACCTGAAGTAATTGATGATTTCATCCTGATAAAATCCGATGGCTACCCAACCTATAATTTCGCTCACATTATTGACGATATGCTCATGCAGGTAACCCACGTTATCCGTGGTCAGGAATTTTTAGCAAGTACCCCAAACTATCTAAATCTTTACGAGGCGCTCGAAATTAGTAAGCCAATATTGGCAACCGTACCACCAGTCATGGGTCCAGACGGTAACAAAAAACTCAGTAAACGCGATGGGGCCAAAGATATACTTGATTATGATCGAGAGGGTTATCTGCCTGAAGCAGTCATCAATTTTATGGCAAGTCTTGGCTGGAACGACGGCACAGAGCAAGAAGAATTTAGTGTCGAAGAACTCATCGAAAAATTTAGCTTGAGTAGGATTCAACGAAGTGGAGCACGTTTCGATGAAAGACGCTTGCTTTGGCTCAATGGCGCTCATATCCGCAAACTACCCCTCGAGGTTCTAGCCAATAAGGTAAAGGGTTACTGGCCCGAATCAAGTAAAGATGCTGACGATAACTACAAAGTCACCGTCTTGGGACTTATTCAGGAACGGCTTAAATTCTTTGCTGAAATCCCGCAACTTACTGAATTCTTCTTTAGCGAACCAACAGATGAATCCATAAATGAACTGCTTCATGATCCAAAAAATAAACAACTAAAAAAACTGAGTGACAGCGACATCCACGCACTCTTGTCATCTGTCGAAAAATCATTAGCTGAATCCGATTTTTCAGTACCAGATATTGAATCTCGCCTCAACTCGCTACTTGTAAGCCTGGATACAAAGCCGGGCATACTATTCAACATAGTGCGTATTGCTATTTCGGGCAGTCCGGCGTCTCCGGGACTCTTTGATACCTTGTCGGTACTAGGAAAAGAAACATGCATGAATCGAATAGGCCGCAGCTTGGCATTACTAAAAACATAAGCATTTGATACAATGATTTAATGGACAGCGACTTTATAAAACCAAAAGTAATAAAACCAACCCCACCAAAAGAAAAAATTGTACCGCAAACACCAACTATTCCAGTTTCAAAACCCCCCATTAGTGATGAAGAATCTATAAAAGATACAGAAGAAGTTGCTAGCGAAATGCCAACAAAGAAGAAACCTACTAAACCAAAAAGAAAAAGTTTTAAGCAATGGTACAAAGATCTTAGCAAGAAGCAGAAAATCCTACTTTTTTTTATTCTATTTCTTTTTATTGGTGGGTTAAGCGCCGGAGCAGTATTTGCATTCAGTAGTAAACAAGTAGATGCACCGCCGCCGCCAACAGTGGTTGTAAAAAAAGAAGAGCCAAAACCAACAACCGAAGCCTCAAGGCTTACCGGTATTCAGGTAGAGCCGGCACTTAACAAACGCCAGGTAACAGGCATTATGATCGAAAACAGCCCTGACGCCCGCCCACAATCTGCCCTCAATCAAGCAGGTGTAGTGTTTGAAGCAGTAGCAGAGGGTGGAATTACTCGATTCTTAACATTATTTCAAGAATCCCAACCAGACTACATTGGTCCTGTTCGTAGTGTACGACCATACTATCTAGATTGGGTTCAAGGATTTGATGCTGCAATAGTTCACGCTGGCGGAAGCCCTGAAGGTCTAGCTAAAATACGTAGTGATGGAGTAAAAGATATCGATCATGGAGCAAACGGTGCGGCATTTACACGAGTAAACAACCGCTACGCACCTCACAATCTCTATACGTCTATGGCTAAGCTTGACGAGGTATCTAACAAACGCGGTTATACGAGCAGCACTTTTGAAGGCTTTCCGAGAAAGACCGAAAAAGCAATTGCAGTACCAACTGCCAAGGCAATCGACCTGAATATATCAAGCTACCTATATAACGCACGCTACGACTACGACGCAGCCAGCAATTCTTATAAGCGAAGTGAGGGTGGTAAACCGCATACAGACGAAAAATCAGGCACTCAGCTTTCTCCAAAGGTAGTAATTGCAATGGTCATGAGCTACGGTCAACGTGGAATATACAGCGTGTATAACGCGGTCGGAAGCGGTAAAGTGTACATTTTCCAAGACGGCGGAGTTACCGAAGGCACTTGGCAAAAAGAAGGTTCAAAAACTCAGATCACCTTTAGCGATTCCGCTGGAGCTCCAATAAAACTCAACCCTGGTCAAACGTGGTTAAGCGCCGTTAGTGGTGCCGAAAAAGTTAAGTACACTCCATAATCAACGCAAAATAAAAATTACAATATTCATATGCTTGTCATTGCAAGGCTTTAATATGATAATGGCCTGCAAGGAGTGTTATGGCAGAGTACAGTCGTCCAGGTATTGCAGTATTAGCGTCAGGAAGTGGTTCGACTATGGAAGCATTCGTGCATGCTTCGCAAGATGGTATCGTTGATGCGGAAATACATGTCGTAATAAGTGACAAGCCATGCGAAGGGTCATTCGAACGTGTTAATCGACTCAATAGATTGTACGGTCTCGAAATTCGTGCAGTTGAAGCTAATCGCATGTTTTATCCAGGAGGAGAGCAAGAACGCGGCCAGACATTAGAGGAGTCTGAAGTTATTTGCCGTGTAATAAGTGACGCGCAATGTTCTTTAGTTGTATTAATGGGTTACATGAGAATTGTTGCCCCAGAAGGCGACCTCATGAAAGAATATGGCTGGCATCCCGATTACTCAATGATGGAAGCCGACAATTCACCACACGGCATACTTGAAGCACGGATGCTAAACACTCATCCTGGCATACTTCCAGAAACGACTGACACGTACGGCATACATACTCAATCTAAGGTACTCGAACTTGGACTCGATACCACTGCACATACCGTGCATGCTGTATCAGCAGGCGTCGACAAAGGGCCAATTTTTGCTGAACATGAAGTACCGGTATTTTCCGATGACGATCCTCAGACGCTTTTTGATCGTGTTCAACGAATAGAAAAAGCGTACCTTCCAATTGATATTGATAAATTTATTAAACTACGGCAAGAAATGGAGCAAGCATAGTGTCAATATGCATGAGACTAAAGAATTTATTAACTACGCAAAGGAAGAATAAGAATGAGTGAACGCGCACCAATACAGGACGTAAACATCGAGCTTGGGGATGATGTCTCGAAGATGATGTATGAAGCATCAAAGCTAACACATGATAATCGCCCAGGTCTATTGGTCGAATTTCACGAATCATTTTCAGGGCTTCGGGCAATTCCGGGTAGTATGTTTGGTAGCAACATAAATGATTTGTATTTTAATTTAGGATTTGACGGCGTAGGGACAAAGGTGGAGGTTTCAGAACGACTTGACGACCATTCGGTTGTAGCACATGATTTATTTGCAATGGTTTGCGACGATGCAGTAGTACGAGGAGCGGAACCACTCGCAATTGGATCGATCCTCGATGTAAGACAACTTGATGACAATGAACATACTCGACGCGCTATTGGCCAATTGGCGCAAGGCTATGTTAGCGCAGCCAAGGCAGCCGGTGTCGTAGTGGTGAACGGAGAAGTTGCTGAGCTCGGTGATAGAGTTGGCGGATTTGGAGATTTTAATTATAACTGGGGAGCAGCAATTCTTTGGGCTGCGCATAAAGATCGGATCTTAACGGGTCATGAAATTCAACCCGGCGACACACTTGTCGGATTACATGAGCATGGGTTTCGCTCTAACGGTATTACGGACGTTCGAAAAGCTATGCTAGAAGAATACGGACAAGATTGGCAAAATCAAGTAATATCCGATCTTGGTGAAGTGTCTTTAGGTAAGCTCGTTCAAAGGCCATCTACAATATTTGCAAAATTCGTTTCAGAATTAACTGGTGGCTTTGATATTGACAAGAAGCCTTTAGCTAAGATTACTGGGGTTGCTCATATTACTGGTGGTGGACAACCTAGTAAACTAAAGCGAATGCTGGAGCCATCTGGGTTTGGAGCTGTCATTGATACACCAATAGAACCACCTAAAATCATGAAACATGTCCAAGAACTTAGAAACCTTACTGATATAGAGGCTTACAACAAATGGCACATGGGTCCCGGCATGATTATTGCAACCCCCGAGCCTGAAGCGGTTCTGGCTGCTGCAGAACAGTTCGGAGTAGATGCAGCAAGAATTGGCTCTATAGAGAAGAGTAACGTTCAAATTGAAATTAAAAACAAAGGCGCCAAGCAGCACTCAGATTATATACATTTCGAGACATAACAGGCTATATAGATTCTAGTGGGTAGGTTAACCCTTGCACATTATTTCGAACCGAATTTACCTCTGAGCTAACTTCATACATTTCTAACCCATTATCTTGGTAAGGACGGAGGAGTGCTTCGATTACGGCTCGATCGTCATTGTGAGCAGGAGAAAGCCAAGAAGCTTCATCTTCCGCGTGCAGTATCACTGGCATGCGGTCGTGAATGTCACGCATCTCTTTGTTTGGTTCGGTCGTAACAATCGAATAGCTTTTGACCTCTTGACCATTTACATCTTTCCACGTTTCCCAGATTCCAGCGAAACCGAATAAATCAGCCTGTCTGGGGTGAATATAAAATGGTTGCTTACGCCCCTTAGGATCGGTCGGCTTTTTCCATTCATAGAACCCATCGGCAGGAATTATGGCACGTTTACGTTTTACAACATTTCGCCACATCGGCTTTTCAAAGATACTCTCGCTTCGTGCATTTATAAGCTTATAGCCAATACTAGGGTCTTTTGCCCATTGCGGCACGAGACCCCATCTCATAATTTCCAGATGCCGACCGTTCTCATCTTCGGTAATTACCGGCATCATCTGGCCAGGGGCTACATTATAGTTTTCGGGATTTTTAGCAGGAACTTTCGCTAAATTAAAACGCTTAGCTAGATTATCGGCTTTTTGATGAAGGGTATAACGACCACACATAATTCCATTATATACCCGAGGGAACGTTGGTCTATTTACTATATCGTCTATTGACGTAAGGGTTTATAATAGACAGTAGCTATGGGAGCATGAACCGTTTACGGCCGACGCCAGGATGGTCATCGTTCGCCAAGCTTTATAAGCAATCTCGGCAATCACACTCCGGTCACTGTGCGCCAATATATACAACCCAGCTATACCTGTCTAGTAACCACCGAGCGGTAGGGCATTAGCGAGCAGGCAGCGATCGCACTTACAAAATCCGTTCCAACTGAGATACAAAACTCTTTTTGCTATCAGTTGTTTTTTATAACCTTTAATTTATATGGACGGAGATGTATATGAACTATAACCAACTAAACCTTGAGCTATCGACTGAAGAACAAATTAAAAATACCTGGGCTTTTGCCATAGATGAATCAAACTTTGCGCTGCGCCGTCAGCGACTTGCCGACTTGCGGGACTACGTCATTAGCTCGTGCTCCAAAGAAGCCAAGCGCTTGGGCGTACGAGCTGGTATGCGCTATAGCGAAGCTAAAGCACTGATACCTGATATGCGAATCTTGGTAATCGGGGGTGGCAACGTATGAAAACGCTCAACATGGAATATATCGAAACACCCATTACACCCTCTGGCCGTTCAAAGTCCAGTGGAATTGACGAACATTTACTATCAGACAAACTTGACGCGTTTCTTCGTACCAGAAGAACGCAACCATTTACGAAATTTTTCGTTCGAATCAAGCAACGATACTATTGAGGTTCTTCGGTGGCAGCATATTCAGTCAGTGCCAAGATAGCGATTCTTGCGCCCTCAAAGATAAGACCTCGCTGCTCAGGGCCATATTGCCTAAAAAGAATGCCTTCCTGGTCGGTATTCATCGCCGCGAGAATAGATCCAAGATCTACGTCTTCACTTGTGTGCAGATACTCCATGTCTGGCTGCAAAGAGCCATCATCAGGATAGATCCGTGCAACGACCTGTCCAGTAACCTCTTGAAGGCGTTGATGATCCAACGCTTGAATCGATTCATTAAAACTCATTTAACATACTATACCATTATTCAAATAAATATCAAAGTACGGGGGATCCTATGAAAGAAAAGATCAACGAAGAGGTTAGCGTCGTAATGTACTACAGCGCCAAACGTCGGTGTGCACAACCGCACATTATTAGCTGGCGTAATCAAGAATACCGAGTTGGTACAATCGGCTATCACCACACAGTGCGCGACGGCCAGACCCTTCACCATATATTCGAGCTAGTAGATACACACCAGACCCTGTGGTTCCGCCTCAATTTTGATACCAGCAATTTGCATTGGAAGTTGGAGGCAATCAGCGATGGAAATCCCAATTAACTTTAATAACCCCCTGATCATGCATATTGATTTGAATAGTTGCTTCGCTATTATCGAACAGCAAGCTAATCCATTATTGCGCTACAGACCAGTAGCTATTGCTGCCTATGACACGCCACGCGGGGCTGTGATCGCCAGTAGCTACGAAGCCAAGGCTTTGGGCATAAAACTCGGTGTGAATGTCCGCGAGGCCAAGCTACTGGCCCCAGACGTCACCGTACTAACACCAGACCCCGAAAAATATTTCGATGCACACCGACGGTTTAAAAAAGTACTATTAAATTACACTGACAATATCACGC
>CAYMTU010000010.1:0-19064 GCA_964393455.1 uncultured Candidatus Saccharibacteria bacterium | reverse complement strand
ACAGTTGAAGGCAAACGATATGGTTGCTAGAAACTACTGGTCTCATAATACACCAGAGGGAAGTCCGCCCTGGGTATTTATCACCAATGCTGGCTATAGCTACAGTAGAGCTGGAGAGAATCTTGCCTATGGTTACATTTCGAGTCCTGAAGTAATCAACGGTTGGTGGAATAGTCCAACGCATAAAGCAAATATGCTAGATACAAATTTTACTGAAGTTGGCTTTGGGTACGCTAACTCAGCAGATTTTAATAGTAGTGGAAACCAGACTGTAGTCGTCGCAATGTACGCTACACCGTATACCGCTCCTGCGCCAGCACCAGCGCCAACCAGTCCACCACCTTCGCAACAAGTGGTACCATCAACAACAAATAAGTCTTCACCGACACCAACAGCTCCTGTAGCACCAGCACCTGAGCCTGCGCCTCAACCAGAAGTTCCTGCAACTACGAACAGTACCGATTCAACCAATGACAGCGTAAAAACACCTGTACCTTCTGTTAATAACACAGATTCAAAAGTGTTATCTGACGAGTCTACTTCATTTACGAGGCTACAAGCATTGACTGGTGCTTCGTTACCATGGCTGGGTAGTCTACTGTTTGTACTATCGCTTTCTGGTGCAATGATAGTCCTAGGAAAACACGGACTATCTCTACATAACTTTGTTTTAAAGGGCGAAAGGTATGTGCTGCAGCATACTCTATTTGATATGACTGTAATTAGCTTGATTGTCTTTTCTTACATTGCAACGCGCAGTGTAGGGGTGATTCTGTAGCTGCTATTTACTCTTCAAACATACTTAATGTTTGATTCGCCAACGAGTGTTTCAAAATGTTTGTAGGTTTCTTGATTGTGACCTATCTTCATTGGTAGTTTAATAATTTGACGAGAATCTTCTCCGCCAAGTACTAGAACAACTTCTGTGTCTCCAGGAGTTTTATCGATTGCGCTTTTTAAAGATAGTAGTATTTCGGGATTATTTCCATCAGGCAATTTTATGTATAGCCTTTTTGTTTTTTCGTCAGAATTAGCAATTGGAGCGCTATTTTTCTTCCGCGGTACAGAAATTTTCGGAGGTTTGGCCTTTTTCATGGTGGGAGCATAGTTTTTTGCCTCCGCATAGGTAACTTCACGGGCAGATTCAACAAGAATTTGTGCAGTGCTAGAAACCTGCCCTTCCCTGTCTTGCCCAGATATCTTACCGGTTAGTGTTACTATGCAATCTCTTTGCCACAAATCTGAACTTTTTTCATATACACCCGGAAACAAGATAAGCTCAATTTCGCCAAATTCGTCTGCAATTTTTGCGAATGCCATTTTTTGACCTTTTTTTGTGATAATTTCACGTGATTCTATAACAACCCCTCCAATAACAACTGACTTACTATGAAGTTCAGGAGTTATAAGATTTATAGGCACCGTTTGTTCTGATAGCCATAATTTATAATCTTCTAATGGATGTGAAGATAAGTATAGACCGAGCAATTCTCTCTCCCATTGCAGTTGCTCTCGCTTATTATCTTCTGCGGTAGTATCAATAAGTTTAAGCTTTGGTTTTATATGGTCAGATACATCAGATGATTCACCGAATAAATCAATCTGACCACTAGCTTTTTCTTTTTGAATTCGGCTTGCGTAGGCTAGCAGTGTCTCTAGATTATTAAGTAAAAAAGTACGCTTACCGAATCTATCGAGTGCCCCAGCTTTTATGAGACTATCCAATGCTTTGCGATTAACAATTCGTACGTTGACGCGCTCGAAAAAATCTTCTAGGCTAGAAAACTGTTTTTCCGCTCGCACCCTAAGTATTTCGTCGACAGCAGAAGAACCGACGTTTTTAACCGCATTCATTCCAAAACGTATCTCTTTTTTATTAGGTACAACTGCAAACTCCGGGAATGATTCGTTGACATCTGGAGATAGTACCTTAATACCCATATTGTTACATTCGCTAATTTCAATAGCCAAGCGATCAATATTGTCGTAATCGCTTGTCATTAGCGCTGCCATAAATGCTTCGGGATAGTGTGCCTTGAGGTAGGCTGTTTGATACGCTATAAGGCCGTAGCATGCCGAGTGACTCTTATTAAAGCAGTAATCTGCAAATGCTTCTAGTTGTGCCCAGAATTTATTCGCAAACGATTTCGGAACATTACTTTTACTTACCATACCGTCAATAAAGGCAACTTTCATTTTTGCCATAGTTTCACGTTGTTTTTTACCAATTGCTTTTCTAAGCGTGTCAGCCTGACCGCCAGTAAATCCACACATATCTTTGCTAATTTGCATAAACTGTTCTTGATACACAAGAATGCCATATGTTTCCGATAACGCAGCTCTGAGTCCTTCGTGCTCATACGTTACTTCTTTGAGTCCATGTTTTCGAGCAATAAAGTCATCTATGAATTGCATAGGACCAGGTCGATAGAGGGCGACCATAGCGATTATGTCATCAAATTTTGAGGGTTTTAATTCACGTAAATACCGTTTCATTCCTGCTGATTCAAGCTGAAAGACGCCGGTTGTATCACCATTTTGAAGTAATGTATATGTTTTCTTGTCATCGAGTGGTAGCGAGGCTATGTCTATAGTTTTACCATACACGCGCTTAATGACACGGAGCGTGTTTTTTATTATCGTAAGGTTAGATAATCCAAGAAAATCCATTTTAAGTAGACCCAGCTCTTCAACAGGCCCCATGGAGTACTGCGTTGAAACAACCCCTTTTTGTGCCATTTCAAGAGGAGCGAATTTTACTATCTCATCAGGCGCAATAACAACTCCAGCAGCATGAACCCCGTGGCTTCTAATGGTTCCTTCCATTTGAACAGCAAGATCAAAGATACGTCTACTCTGTTCACTCGATTCGTACTCTGCTTTTAGATCAGGATCTTTAACTAGAGATGTCTTTAGTGGTATATGACGACCTTGAACAGGTGGTGGGATCATTTTAGATAATCTATCTGCTTCTGAATATGGAATTTGCAATACTCGTGCAACATCACGAACAGCGTTTCTTGCAGCCATCCGACCGAACGTAACGATATTTGCTACTCGTTCAGTCCCATACTTATGCACACAGTACTGAATTACTTCATCTCGCCGTGAATCTTGAATATCAATATCAACGTCGGGCATACTTATTCGATCAGGATTTAAGAATCGCTCAAAAAGCAGATCGTACTTAATGGGGTCTAGTTCGGTTATGCGCATTGCATAGGCAATTATTGATCCGGCAGCGGAACCTCTTCCAGGGCCAAAAACGATTCCTTTATTTTTACCCCAGTTAATAAAATCGGCAACTATCAGAAAGTAGCCATTGAAACCCATTTGTTCAATGACGCTGAGCTCGTACTCGGCTCGTTTAAGTACATTGTTAGGTAAACTTTTCTTGGCAAGTGACACCGACAGTTTTGAAGTATCGGTAGATGCAATATCGCCATAACGCCAAGCAAGACCTCGGTAAACTAGTTTATGCAAGTATGACGCTTCGGTCTCGCCTTTTGGAACTGGAAATTTAGGTATTAGAATGCCACCAAGCTGTAGCGCTACATTGCATCTAGCTGCTATGCTAGCAGAATTTATGATAACTTCTGGATGAGTGTTTCCCCAGCGTTTAATTATTTCAGTAGGGTCGGTGACATGGAGCTCAAAATCTTTTAGACTCATGCGTTTTTCATCGCTCAGAAATGATCCTGTTTGTACGCATAGTAGAATTTCATGGGCTTCCTGGTCTTCATGACGAAGATAGTGAGCATCGCAGGTAAGAACACACGGTATCTCTAGTTCTTTTGCGAGCGTAAAAGTTAAATCTGTAACGGCGACTTGCTCTTCCCAAGCGCTCGGATGTTTCTTGTGACCATGGTCTTGTATTTCTAGATAGTACCGATCACCAAAAACTGATTTATACCATTCGGCTGTTTTCTTGGCTTTTTCATACTGTCCGTTACGTAGTGCATCACCTATTTCTCCACCAATACAGCCGCTTAGTACTATCAATCCTTCGTTATACTTTTTTAATAAATCGTGGTCTACACGAGGTTTATAGTAAAATCCATCAAGGTTAGCGATGCTACTAAGGCGCATTAGGTTTTCATACCCTACATTATTCATGGCGAGTAGTATTAAGTGAAAAGGTGTTTTATCTTTGCCTGCTTCTTTATCGGTATGCTTTCGTGGAGCTACGTACGTCTCCATCCCTATAACTGGTTTAACATCGTTGGCTTTTGCTGCTTTATAAAATTCTACTGTTCCTGACATTGTCCCATGGTCGGTAATTGCGACACTTTTCATGCCCGTTTCTTTTACGTAATCAAGGAGTTCAGGCACTTTCGTAAGTCCGTCAAGCAGACTGTATTGAGTGTGATTATGTAAATGAACATAATCAGCAGCAGATAGTATTTTTTTTGTCCCCATTACTACTAGTATAGTGTTGAAAGTCTAAAGAATAAAATTATTTTGCTGGACTTCCTGCTTCAATAGAATTCTGTACTTTATTCACAAATGGTCCAATAACCGGCACTTGCTCAAATTTAGACAAGATACTAAGTAGTATAGCGATAACCACCGTTGCTCCTATGACCCCGCCAACACCAGTTGCGACTCCTTTGAGGAAGCTATATTTATATGTCTGATTATGGTTTATGTAGCCAGTTTCGTAGATATTAACCAGCATTTTCCCGAGTTCTTCATTCGTAGCCTTTTCAGACTTTTTCTTTTTATGTATCTTACTCATGTTTATCGAGGTATGCACGTAGGTGTGTTACGGCTTGATTTACTTCGTCGATAGCACTTTTCAAATCTTTGTCTTCAACGTCTCCATCATGAAGCGCCGTTAACATATCTCGAGCTTTCTCTTTAGCTCGTCGAGCAGATTCGACCATTGATTCGAGTTCTTTTTTGCTACTAGACTGCAGCTGGACTGTAACTCTTTTAGCGCGCTCAAGCTGTACAATTATTTCACTATGTAAACTCTTAAGTTTTTTTTCGGCTTCTCGTTTGGCATTTATAGCTGCGTTCTTCACATCTTCTCGTGTTTCTTTTCCGCTTTTTGGAGCGGTAAGTATACCGGTTACATACCCAACACCAGCAGCAATTATTGCACCGATGGCAAATTTCTTTGAATTTTTATTCATAGTAGACTATTCCTTTACGATACTATTTCTTATTACTTTTACTTGCATTAAAAATATTTGACAATAACTTACCAATAGCAACAGTTGCACTTGTATTACTGAAAAAATCAGTCGCGAGCTCTGCTTTATCCGCTATCTGTTCTGCCTTTTGAGTAATTCGTTTAACAATATTTAAAATTTGAACAGCTTTCACCATTGCTACTATGCTGAGAACTAGTAGTATCGCCAGCGTTGCTGAAAGTATGATAAGGAGCATCTGCTCTGTTGTAGAGATTCCCATAGTGATTACAATTATACCATATCTATAATAATTAGACGAAGGTACCGCATACTTTTATATGCTATCTAGAAAAGCTCTAAATTCTTTTTTCAGGTCTTCATGCTTTAGGGCATACTCAACGACTGTTTTTAGGTATTCAATTTTATTGCCTGTATCGTGGTACTTGCCATTTTTTACTTCGTAGGCCAGAATCTCTCCACCCGATTCGATATACATTTGCATTGATGGCTGTATGTAGAACTCTGAACCATCGGGAATAACTTCTTTAGAGGCGTGCAAATATTTAAAAATCTTCGGTGTTAGTAAATACCCGCTGACACTTGCAAGGTTACTCGGAGCATTTCGCTTACCGGGTTTTTCGACAATAGTAGACATTTTTATAAGTCCTGGTTCGATTTCTGTTCCTGCTACGATGCCGTACCTATCGTAGTCTGCGTCATTGCTTACAGGAATACATGTTAGTACGCAACTACCTGTTTTACTGTATACGTCAACCATTTGCTTGAAGCGTGATGGACTTGCTTCAATGAAATCGTCTGCAAACGTGTAGATAAATGGTTCATCTCCAATAAGGTGCTCTGCATTTAATACGGGTGTTGCACTACCGTAGGGGCCTTTTTGGCGTATGTATGCGAAATTAGCTAAATTTGATATTTTTTTTGTTTCTTCTAGAAGTTTGAGCTTGTTACCTTGCTTTAAATTATTGTATAAATCAGCGCTGATGGTATCAAAATGATCTTCAATCGAACGTTTATGGTAACCGGTAACAATGACAATATCTTCAATTCCAGCATCAACTAGTTCTTCGACAATGTATTGTATGATTGGCTTATCTACTAGTGGGAGCATTTCTTTTGGTAATGCTTTTGTCTGAGGTAAAAATCTCGTACCAAAGCCTGCGGCAGCAATTATTGCCTTACGAACTGGTTTTACTTGCATAGTGATAATTTTATCACGTATTTGAATTGCGAAATGAAAGTAGTAGAATAGACCCACTATGGAGACTATAGCAACTACTCGTGAGATATTGGTTGTTCAAAATGCCGATCTCGTTGAAATGGTGCGACCTTTTTACGATGAGACTATGGAATACCATAATTTTGAGGGGCACATACTAGGAACCTGGGAGAGTGCACGTAATCTTGCGAAATTATGCATTAATGCTGGCGTAGCGGTAAATCTTGATGTTACCGATAGAGCAGTTTTACTGCATGATGCTGACGTTCATAAGCCGCTTACGAGGAGATTCGCTACCCTAGAGAGGCGTTCTGCTGCAATCGCACGCAGGGTGTTACGTGAATTTGGAGATTCTGAAGACATTATAAAGCAATCGAGTGATTCAATAATTGCCACAACATACGGAGAAAAGCCTAGGACAATTGAATCGGCAATTGTAAAACGTGCAGATATTCTTAATGTAGGACAAGATTACGTAACGTTCATTACAAATAGTATTCGAGTATTGCGCGAACAATTTCGATTACGAGGACTACAATTCGATCGCGATACGGTAGACGCTTGGGTCAAGACCACCGCATCGTACTTAACTGGCTACTTAAGAGATGACGAGCCATTTGGAGAATTCGATTTGTCAGAAATAGACCCAAGCTGCTCAATATTTAAGAAGACTGGACTTCAGAATATAAGCCAGTTTATGTCAGAAACGTATGATTCAATACATGACAGATTGCACGGAAGTACAGTTGATACGTAGAATCGATTAAGATATCTGTTGTTTTATAATCTTCTGCGCTAAGCCTGGATTTGCTTTGCCTAGTGATGCTTTCATTACTTGCCCTACTAAAAATCCTATAGCTTTCATCTCGCCACTACGCACATCTTCAACAGCCAACGGATTATCGGCTAATACTTTTGTAACTATTTCTACAAGCTCATTAGAATCAGAAAGCTGTATGAAACCTTGCTGTTCGGCATAAGCGGCGATGTCATTTGGTAGGGCGTCTAGTGCTAACAAACCCTTTATGAGCGTTTTGGCGTTACTTGAACTAAGTTTATCGGCCATTAAGAGTTCATGCACATCTTCGTACATTTTAGGTCTAAGCTCATTCCGTAAAAGAACCTTAGTGCTATCTAATCTTCTTTCTGGTATTTCAATATTTACAAACCAGTTTGCTAACTGACGCGCGTAATCCTTATCGGCAATACTTTTCTCTAAAAGGTTAAGGTATGAAACGGTACTTTCTTCAACCTCGGCTTCAATGAGTATGTTCGTTTGGCTTAGATCAAGACCTAGCGATTCTAGTTTAGAGCGCCACTCATCTGGCATTATTGGTAGTGAAACACGAATATTTTCTATATAGGCATCATCGAGCACCACTGGTGGTAAATCAGGGTCGGGCATGTAGCGATAGTCATGTGCTTGCTCTTTACCACGCTGACTGGTGGTTTTTTGTTTGGCATCATCCCATCCACGAGTTTCTTGGTCAATCAATTGACCTTTCTCTAGGAGTTCAATCTGGCGAGCTATTTCATACTCGGCGGCTTTTTCAACACTACGAAAGGAGTTAAGATTTTTCGTTTCAGTACGTGTACCAAGTTGATCGGTTGTACTAACGCTCACGTTTACGTCAAATCGCATATTTCCATGAAATAAGTTAGCGTCTGAGACGCCTGCGTATTTCATTAGAAGGTATAGCTCGTGTGCGTAGGCGCGAGCCTCTGCTGCACTATGAATATCAGGCTCGGAAACAATTTCCAGCAATGGTGTGCCGACACGGTTTAGGTCGACTAGGCTATAGTCAGTATTTGCAAGATGGGTACTTTTACCAGCATCCGCTTCAAGGTGTGCGCGAGTAATCCGAACCGTAGACTCTTTGCCGTTAACTCTAATGTTAACTTCTCCACCCAATACAATTGGTTCATCAAATTGGGTTATTTGATATCCGAGTGGAAGATCTGGGTAAAAGTAGTGTTTGCGATCGAATTTACTGAACTTTGAGGGACTAGATTTTAAGGCAAAAGCTGCACGCGAAGCAAGTTCTACGGCCTTTTTATTTAACACGGGAAGTGCTCCGGGCATACCCATACATATATGGCTAATCAGCGTATTGGGCTCAGCTGCGCGAGCATCGTTATCAATACTCGCAAATAGCTTGGTTTTGGTACTCAGCTGTACGTGACACTCAATACCAATGGTTACCGTATATTTACGGCGTGTTTCTGCACTAATCACCGAGTACCCTTATCATTCTAATGCTCCTAGATCGCGCAAGGCTTGCCTGAATCCAACAAGTGATTTCTTGACGTCAGCTTCTTTTAATTTTCCTGCTGTCTCGGCAAGTATTTTTTTAGCCAGATTATGGGCAAACCATACACTGTCATTATCGGTAAATTGTTTCTGAGCATCGACGAGTCTTTCACCCATGCTCTTCCCCTTCAATCGCTTCTTTTTAAGTGCTTCATCAAGTAGCTTATCTGCATTTATAATTGCGAGAGGCCAGGTTTCTTTACTTTTACAGTACTTTTGAAGTTCAGTCCATTGCTCTTTGAACTTCGCGGGTTTAATTTTCCGACGTGGGAGTATTCTCATTTACTTAATTCTTTCTGTGTTTCATACGCTATTTGTAGTAGTAACTTATCTGTTCTCTGGGCTGACATAATCTGGAGACCTACCGGCAAGTCTTGTGAAAACCCAGCGGGAACGACTATAGCAGGAAGTCCAGCAAGGCTTGCTCCAACCGTCATAACATCACTCAGGTACATCTGTAGTGGGTCTGATGCATTCTCTCCAAGCTTAAATGCGGTTGATGGCGCCGTTGGTCCAATTAAAAAATCAAAATTTTGAAATGCTTCGTTAAACTCGTTAATAATTTTTGTACGAACGAGCTGAGCTTTGCGATAGTAGGCATCATAGTATCCACTACTTAATACGTGTGTTCCAATCATGATTCTGCGTTTTGCTTCAGCGCCAAATCCATTTGTTCTTGATAAGACGTAGCTGCTGTCTAAATCATTCGCACCACTATCGCTATAACCAAATCGTTGACCATCATACCGACTCAAGTTACTGCTAATTTCTGCAGGAACCAGTATATAGTATACCGCAAGCGACAAGGCTAAACTCGGAAGACTAATTTCGTCAATCAAACCACCAGCATCTTTAATTTTTTCGATAGCCGATTGGATTTGTTTTTTTACTGCCACGTCAATTCCCTCACCCATGTATTCCTTGATAATACCAAACTTTTTACCCGCTACATTGCTCGTTTCGGTGTCGATAGTGTAGTTTTCAGCTCGTTCGATCGTTGTACTGTCTAGTCTGTCTATTCCTGACATAACGTTTGTTACCGTTGCTACATCAGTAACGCGGTTTGCCAATACTCCAACGCAGTCTGTGCTGCTTGCCATAGCAACGATGCCGCTGCGACTCATGAGTCCGTAGGTAGGCTTAAAGCCGACACATCCACTAAAACTTGCCGGTTGACGGCTTGAACCGCCGGTGTCTGTTCCGAGAGCAAAGGGAACCATACCAAGCACTACAGCTACAGCCGATCCTCCCGAAGATCCTCCGGGTACCCTGGTAGTATCATAAGGATTAAGCGACGGTCCAAAGTCGCTATTCTCCGTACTTCCACCGTGACCAAAAGCATCAAGATTTGCCTTTGCCACGCAGATAGCACCTTCTGCTTCTAGACGATCTATGACGGTAGCTTGATACGGCGCATTAAAACCCTTCAAAATGTTACTTGCTGCAGTAGTCTCTGCGCCAAAAACAAGAAAGTTATCTTTTGCGATAAAGGGAACGCCGGAGAGTATGCCTGCCGGTTCGCCATTCGCAATTTGCTGGTCAATTTCAGATGCACGTTTTATGGCCTCTTTTTCTAATGTCGAAATAACTGCATTGTATTTAGAGTATTTAGCAATTAGAGATAGTGCATTCTCTACATTTTCTGTAGCAGTTGTCGTACCGTTCTGAACATTAGATACTATTTCTGATAGCTCAGGCCAGGTAAAATTTGCGACAGTATCGTTCATATAACTCGCTTAACTTTAATGAGATTATGCTCGCGGTGAGGAACATTTTGTAAAAGTTCGTCAGCAGACGCAACATAGGTCGAGATCTCATCTTCTCGCATTACGTTCGTCAATCCTGTTACTTGATTAGTTGGCTCAAGCCCAGAAACATCGACGTCTTTAAGCTGTTCGACATAATGAAGTATTTGGTCAAGTTCGGATGTATAAGCATCTATCTCGTTATCAGAGAGTTTAAGTTTAGCTAATGCAGCCAATTTTAATACGTCTTTTTGTGTGAGGTCAGCCATTACATGTAATTATATCAAACTTATTCGTTTCATTAACAGATTTAGTTGTAAATGGTTCATGCACTATTGACAAGTTAGAGCATAAGCGTACTATTGAGTTAACTTTAAGTACCCGGTACGAGGAGATTTTATGGGTTCGCTGCACGATTTACCGCTACATTCAAATGCTAGTAGTGCTTGCGAGAGAGTATCTCCTGAGGTTGCTATAGAAAAGCAGCAGCAGGCTTTTCATGAATTGCCACCATACGACGTGCATGTGCTGCGCAGGAGTACCCATAAAACCCTTGGTGAAACGGACTACGCAAAATTTACACAAGAAGTTGTACGGTTTGATGATGGTGCAGTTCGTCTAGCGACACGAACTGAACCAAAACGTACGTATTTTGGAACGCACAATAGTAGTCCCTACGCAATTTCTAGTGGAGATGCCCTATTTACGGGTCCCGATGGTATGAATGCTGAATTTATTGATTCATACGCACGAATGGGCTATCCAGTTGTATGGCTCCATCATCAAGGACGTCATGCTCCCCTACCAACAAATCGAGAACGATTTAAAACCATGGCACATTTTCTATCTTCTAAGAGCGTTGGAAAATCGGCGCACCATGACCATGCTCTGCTCGATAATCTAGAAGAAAATGCTGCCACAGACTTCGATACGTCCATAATGCTTCGTGATGGATTTTCACGTAGCTCTATGTCTGGTGAAGCATTCATTGCTGAAGCACCTAATTACAATAGAGCCGTTCCGCATAGCGATCTCACGGCAAAATGTTTTGCATTACATGTGGGGCTCGCAAATCTGGTAGAGCTTGCCATTGTACAGGGTCCTGAAGAGGCTAAGGGATTCCTGCGAGTTATAGGAAGTATCATTAAACGCGAAATAGATGGCGAAAAAGGTATTTTGCGTAAATACGCGGGTACCTTTGACCTGCATATGCTAAATATTATGCATGAAATTGCTTGGATTCCACCGCTCGTTAGTGGCGATAGTGGCACCTACTCAAAAGCAATTCCGTTAGATACATCGGGCGTAAGAGGCTTTTTATCAAAAGATTCCATGTCTCAGTACGAGGAACACGCAGTAATCCATGCCGATCATCCAAATCTAGCACTGTTACTCGAAGATGGTGCTCATGTGGACGGTGCAATCATACAGAAGAAAATAGATCGATGGCAGAGTGTCATGGAATACATGAGAGAACATGATATGAGCTTGTCTGGCATGAAGCCTACTGATTATCTACCAGAGAATGCTGTGTATACGTTAGCTGCTTAAAGCTTTGCTTTTATGGACTCTATAATATCTCTGAGTTCTGCTGCTTTTTCGAACTCTAGATTGGCAGCTGCAAGATCCATCTGAGCCGACAGATCTTTAATGAGATGCTTATACTCATCTTTTGGTATTTTTTTAAGATTAAGCTTGGCTGTCTTTGCTTCTTTATCGAGTTCGGGCTGCATACTCTTTTCGATTAATCGGCTGATACCTTCTGGAGTAATGCCGTTATCTTCGTTATACTTTTCTTGAATTGATCGTCGACGTTCTGTCTCGTCGATGGTGCGTTGCATGCTGCCAGTTATACGATCTGCATACATGATGACATGCCCGTCTAGATGCCGAGCGGCACGACCAACAGTCTGAATAAGTGCTTGTTGACTCCTTAAGAAACCTTCTTTATCTGCATCTAAGATAGCTACGAGACTTACTTCTGGTAGGTCAAGACCCTCACGTAGTAGATTGATTCCAACTACCACGTCATACACGCCAAGGCGTAGATCTCTTAAAATATCTGTTCGGTCGAGTGTATCTACGTCACTGTGCAGGTAGGTTACCTTGATGTTCAAGTCTTTTAAGTACTCAGTTAGATCCTCGCTCATTCTTTTAGTCAGTGTAGTAACCAGCACGCGTTGACGTTTAGATATCGTTGTTCTGATTTCTGCAATCAAATCGTCTATCTGTCCTTCAACGGGGCGAACTTCAATAGGTGGGTCTAGAAGTCCTGTTGGGCGAATAACTTGCTGAACCGGCTCAGGACTGCGACTGAGTTCATATTCTGCAGGTGTAGCACTAACGTACACAACCTGGTTAATATGTCGCTCGAATTCGGTGAAGGTGAGCGGACGGTTATCGAGTGCACTAGGCATCCTAAATCCATGTTCGACCAATACTTCCTTTCTGGCTCGATCGCCATTGTACATTCCTCTTACCTGAGGCAAAGTCATATGTGATTCGTCTACAAACATTAAAAAATCATCAGGATAGTAGTCAAGTAGCGTTGCAGGCTGTTCACCCGGCTCTCGATTAGTAAGGTATCGACTGTAGTTCTCTATTCCTTTTACAAAACCTGTTTCTTCTAGCATTTCAATATCAAAGTTTGTTCGCTGCTGAAGCCTTTGAGCTTCGAGAAGCATATTATTTTTTTTAAAAAAAGTAAGTCGTGAATCTAGCTCTTCTTTAATATTCACCAGCGCATCTTTTAATTTATCGTACGGTGTTACGTAGTGAGAGCTCGGAAATACTTTTAATTCTTGCTTATTTTTAACTATTTCGCCTGTCAGTGGATTTATTTCTGTAATTCGTTCGATATCGTCGCCAAAAAACTCAATACGGTAAGCAACTTCTTCGCCAGATGGATACACATCAACCACATCACCGCGTACTCTAAAGGTACCTCTATGGAAATCAATGTCGTTTCGTTGGTACTGTATGTCAGTAAGTTGACGGAGCAATTTATCACGTACTCTGCGTTCACCAGCTCGTAGCGTCACTGCAAGTCCGTCATAGTCTTCAACTGAACCAATGCCATAAATACAGCTGACGCTCGCAACGATAATGACATCTTTACGAGACAGTAGCGCATCTGTTGCTGCGTGACGCAATCTATCAATTTCCTCATTTATTTGGCTATCTTTCTCTATGTAGGTATCACTTCGTGCTATGTAAGCTTCTGGCTGATAGTAGTCAAAGTAACTGACAAAGTAGTGTACTGCGTTATTTGGAAAGAATCTTTTAAATTCTTCGTATAATTGTGCGGCGAGCGTTTTGTTATGGCTAAGAATTAATGTAGGTTTCTGAATATTAGCAATAACATTGGCCATGGTATACGTTTTTCCAGAACCAGTTACACCTAAAAGTGTTTGTTCCTTCACGCCACGAATAATCTGTTCTGTAAGTGTCTTTATGGCTTGAGGCTGATCCCCAGCAGGTTTATAGCTTGATGATAGTTGAAATGTAGCCATTATAGTAGTATAAAGTTAAAAGCTTAAAGTATAAAGTTATAGCGCATTAGATACTGGCTACTACATAGTAGGAAACTATTTATAGAGATGCGCATACTTTTTATTACGTTCGTCAAGAATACTCACCAACGTATGCAATACTTCTTCTGCTGAAGATCCAAAAATAACATCGTCTCCAGGCTTTCGACCTGCTGCATGTAGAATATCCATAATTTCAGTACTAACTCCTCCAGCGCCCTCTATAAAGCCAATTGGTGTTTTAGTTTCGAGCGCAATGGTAAACTCATGAAGTGTACCAATACGACCGCCGATACTAATAACAGCATCGCTAGAATTAATAAGTAAGCTGTCCCTTCCAATGTAATGTAAGCCAGAGTAAAGGATAGTATCGTAGCTTTCGGTTGGTAAACGATACTTCATGACGTGCTCAATCTTACTCGAAGCAGGACTAATGCCAAGACTCATATTTCCGTTAGCTTTTTTGTAGCTTTGAGCCGCTATGTTAGGCAGGCCAATCGTCGCTCCAGTGAGCAAAGCATGGCCCGATAAAGCAATGCTTTTTCCAGCAGCTTCAGCCAAATGCTTACCCTCTTCTACGCTTGTCCCCTTAGCTGCTGCAGAAACACATATTTGATACATACTAGTTACCCTTAATCATTTCTATTGTATCCAGTTGACTGTTAATTTGTTGGAGAACACCTTCCGCAACAGCATCTTCACCTAAGTAACGAATGTATATCTCATTCCAAAGGCTATCACGAAAATGTCCCGTAGAATGCTCTCCATACTCGAGGCCGTTACAGTAGCTAACTGCATTATCCATTAGAGACAGTGGTACAGGTATATCCGAATGTAAAGTTGCTACATAGTCAAGATTTTCCCAAAACAGTAATGCAGGTTCAAGTTTATATATAATACTTTCAGCTTTTTTCCAGTAAAGATCCTCGGGCTGAATATGTGGTTCAAAAGATGTTGGCGTTTGTGTGTTTGTACTACTGTAATGCCTTTGAAGTACTCTCCAGTGTAAGGGTGTATCAGCTATCGTAGCGGTCGTTTTAGGGTCATCCAACAAGGTCGCAACAATTATATCGCCAAAATTTGGGCTAACCTGGTGTAGTTTAAATAGGGCACTATATGATCTTATTTCGTTTACGTAGTGCAGCGCTAACGGCATTACGGTTATCGTAAGGCCCCGCAATTTTTTCACTGGAATAGGCAGAATCATAAGTACACCGAGCTCTTTAAGGTGCGTAATGTTATGTCGCCTTGAAACAATGTAGTCATTAGCTGAATCACCCCATTTTTTACTATCTAAATACATAATTTCGATATCTCTTGACTCAAAGTCACTTGGCGTTAATTTTTTATAGCTTTTTATCAACCGCTTTTGCCATGCCAAAGTTTCTAATAAACGAGTAGCACCGTATATTTCAGTTACTGACTCACGCTTTAATAATGAATCGATTGATTTATATCCTAGTTTTTTCATGATGTTTTTTGGAGGATGTGCTTTAAGCAGTTTCTTTGCAACACTCTTTTTTAACGTCCAACAATTCTTACTAATAGGCAAACGTTCGATACTGTTTTTTATATTCAGTAATTGCGTTTCAGTAGAATCTTCAGGCCTAGAGCCAATAGCTGATGATAAGTATGAATCATGGAGTTTAACGAGATTTTGTAGTGCGTGGTATAGCTCTTTATCAGTAGTATCGTTTGGATCGAGGCCAAGTTCTTTGGTTTTAATTTTAACGCTACTTGCAATGTCGGCAATTAAACGAACATCAACCGCAGCATTGCCACTTTCGTGTTCAAGTCGCTGTAAGGCCATTGTAAATAGAGGCTCTTTTGCTTGTAGAAGTTGCGATAAAACTCGAGACATATCTTACTTTTAGGGATACCAATAATTTACGTTAATATAACATCCAAACAATCTAGAATGGTTTTGCTCGGTACCATTTAGGTGAGTTTTTGAGTAGTGTGTTGAGTTGATTTTGGCTTAGTAGTCCTTTTTGTGCGCCAACATGCTGTACGACACTCATTGAATTTATCGGACCCCACTGCAAGGCTCCTTCAATATCGCTACCATGGATTAATGCTGCCACGAATGTAGAAGTGAACGCATCGCCAGCTCCAGTGCGCTCATACGGTGGAGAAGGATCTGGATAAATTGGCATTTGCAAACGCTTTTGTCCATCAGATGCATACGCACCGTCCGGGCCGTCACTTATGACAACTATTTTAGGTCCCAGTGCGTGTAATTTATCAAATAGGCCATGGATATCTTTATAATTACCGTTTGTGATTAAAACAGCCTCCTCTCGGTTTATGGCCAAGACTTCTGTTCGTTCGTACAGATCTTTGAGTCTCCGTGAACCCATATCTATCTGAAAGGTTCCGGGCTGAAACGCCAGTTTAACTTCTGTGTGTTTATGAAGCCATTCTGCTAATTCATCATGAAAATCTTCTGCATTTTTACTAATAGAGCTGAAATAAATCCATTTTGGTATTTCGTCTTTTCGAAGGTGAGGCCAGCTGTACTTGTACTCTTCATGTTTAATTAAGATAGTTCTTTCATCCTTGTACCACAGTACGTAGTGATAGTTACTTATTTTACCTGAATTTACTTTCATGAGTCGTGTATCGACTTTATTTTTCTCAAGAGCTACAATCATGTCTCTTCCTTGTTGATCGTTTCCAACATTTGCGTGTAACGCACTTTTAAGCCCTAGCTTTGAAAAACTAACACTAGCATTTGCTGCATTGCCGACAGATTCAAGTACTTCTACATGATCAAAAGGAATCTTGACACCGAAAGGCATCGTTAGCCACTTACCTCTTGTATCTTTACTAACAACTGCTTGGTCATCTAGTAGTTTAATGAAAGCGTCAGTGACGATATCACCTACCGATAAAACATCTATTGCCATAAACCCACCTTTTATTAAAAATTATAGATTGCTATGTAACTATTGTTACATAAGCATTACTAAGATGAAAGTATAATAATTTTCTTGTCGCTCATTTTTTATGGGCGTGCTTTGTTAATTGCATTGAATGAATCGATTTTACTTTCAACAACTACTTGAACTGCATCAATAACTTCATCCATCAGCTTAATAACTGCGAATTCTGATTTATTATCTTTGAGAACTTTTTCTAACGTATTTCGATACGCAACACGCATATCTGAATTAATATTAATTTTTGTTACGCCAATAGCAACTGCATCTTCAAAGTAATGCCCTGGAGTTCCGCTACCCCCATGGAGACTTATGTTGCAGTTGATGGCATCTCTAATTGATTGAAGTAACGAAAGATCCAATTTTTTTGGTACCGGGTATGAGCCATGAAGGTTACCAATAGCAGCTGCATAGGTATCTATACCCGTAGCCTCAACGAACGTTCGAGCTGATTCAGGTGTACTAAACGTTTTTTTAATCTCATCATAGTCAAATCCAACCGTAAATTTATTTGATCCCCCTCCAAAGTAGTGAGGTTCACTTTCTACAAGCGCACCGGTTTTCTTTGCGTATTCAACAACTTCTTTTGTTTTTTCAATTATTTCAGCTTCTGTTGCATCGTGGTTAGCTTGAGAGATGTCTATATGAATAAATTCAAACCCGGCGTCTATTCCAGCTTTTGCGGCTTCAACAGAAGGTGAATGATCTAGATTAATGTACATTTCAACATTAAATTCTCGTTTGTAATTTTCGACCATATCTCGAACGTTATGAAGTCCAAGCATTTCTACTTCACCATGGCTAATTTCGACTAAAACGGGTGCGTTTTTGTGAGCAGCTGCCTTCGTAACAGCAATGAGTGTTTCTTGGTTATCAAGATTAAAAGCGCCAAGTGCAAAATGCTCATCGCGAGCTCTCTGCATGGCATCCCGTGCATGAGAGCAATTTTTCCTAATATGTTCTAGTGTTTGTGGCATAGTCTACTTTCCTTGATTTGGCCTAAAGTTATATTGCTTATACTTATAATAAAGAATAGCATATAATTATAACAATTACTCTTATGCAAACATCAACTAATAGATTCAAATCATTACTTATATGGCTACTACCAAGTGGGATTGAACTTGCATTTTACATTTTTATAGCTGCTATTACAGTATTGGTTAGTAGTATGGATATAGTTAAGGATTTGCTCTTTGTGGGCAGTGACTTTAATCCTATACGCTCTGGTATTGCCTACATTGATACACTGCTGCAAAACTTCGTTGGCGAAAAAGTTGCAGGATCTTTATCGCTAGCAATCTTCTGGGGACTTATTGGTTTAATTGTAAATCTTATATGGTGGTTAGGGTCCAACTTTTCAACAGAACTGAACAACGATCTCGTGTTTAGTAAGTATGTACATCCAAAGAATGCCGACCCTAAAGCACATATCCGTGAATTTATTCAAAAAACCGTCATCAGAACGACAGTCGCAATTATCGCTATTTTATACACGAATTATTTTTTCAGCACAGGCTTACCCCGCATTACTGACACGTTCGCTTCTGTCATCAATAATTGGGCTACTTCAAAGGACGTTAAATCATTAGTAATAGCATTTTTTGCAGAAGTGTTTATGCTGCATTTATTTATAGTACTAACGAGACTGCTACTGCTCCGAAAGCAAATATTTGACCGATAGAAGTTAGTTGCATTGTATGGCAGTAGAATAGTTCAATAGTGAGGGTAGTATACGTAACTACTTATCTATGAGCATTCGGTGAATCTGTAATTCTATATGTTTTGACGTAAGTCCAAAGTGTTCCAATAGCTCATCAGGTTTACCAGATTCTCCAAAGCGATCTTTAATACCCATTCGATGAATTTTAGTAGGGGCTTCTTCACTCAAAAATTCTGCAACCACACTGCCCAGCCCACCGGCTATCTGAGCCTCTTCTACAGTAATTATTCGTTTTGTTTTTTTAGCACTGGCTAGCACTGCAACTGTATCAAGCGGTTTTATTGTTGGAATATGTAATACTTCTACACTGATTCCCTTTTTTATAAGATTATCGGCAGCTACTAATGCTTGATAGGTCATTGTTCCTGTTGTCATTAGACTAATATCATTTCCTTGACGATAGAGATACGCTTTTCCGATTACAAAAGGGGAATCTGT
>CAYMTU010000009.1:14598-19262 GCA_964393455.1 uncultured Candidatus Saccharibacteria bacterium | reverse complement strand
CTAAAAAAATGAAACGCGCAAAAAATACTTTTACGATCATGCTACCGGCCTATCATGAAGAGGCGGTACTGGGGCACACCATAAAAAGTGTGGCACAGATGAAATATCCCAAGAACAAATACGAGATACTGATCATTTTGCAGCCAAGTGACGTGGGTACTATAGAGGTGGCAAAAGCGGCAGTCCGGGAAAATAAAATCAAAAATGCCAAAGTGATCATCATCGATCCAGACCATAGACCACTAAATAAACCGTATCAAATGAACGTAGCCCTGGAAGCAGCAAAGTATGACCATGTAGTAATTTTTGATAGCGAAGATGAAGTTCATCCGCAGATTTTATCAATTGCCAATACCATATATTTAACCCGCAAGGTAGATATTATCCAGGCGGGTGTGCAGCTGGTTAATTATGCTGATCGTTGGTTTAGCTCTGCAAACGTATTGGAATATTTTTTCTGGTTCAAATCACGAATGCATGCGCACATGAAAGCTCAAGTTGCGCCACTTGGCGGCAACACCGTATTTTTCAAAACTGATCAACTTCGTAACATTGGTGGCTGGAACGAACATTGTCTGACGGAAGATGCCGAAATAGGGCTTCGACTTTGTGCAGATGGGGCAGTGATGTGTGCGACCTATGATGCAGAGTATGTGACCCGCGAAGAAACGCCGCTAACCGTGGAGCAGTTTATCAAACAGCGAACGCGCTGGTGCCAGGGATTTTTGCAAATTATTCAAGCTAAAACGATTAAAAGATTGCCAACACGCAAACAACGATTTATCGCTTACTATTTGCTTGGCTTTCCGATAGCACAAGCGATTATTATCCTGTTGTCACCGTTAGTGTTCGTATACGGAGTAATAGGTGAAATGCCATTTTTAGTGAGTATGATGAGCTTTTTACCGGTCCTATTGGTGCTGACGCTACTCGGCACCCAGGTAGTCGGGCTCTATGAATTTGTTCGTGAGCAGCATATGAAATTAAAAATTCGTGGTTTTTTCTGGCTGATTGTAGGATTTATTCCGTATCAAATTATGCTCAGCATCGGTGCACTGCGGGCGCTGAAACGACAATTCACAAAGTCAACTAACTGGGAAAAAACAACCCATGTCGGGGCTCATCGAACGCAGCAGCAAGCAGAGAAGGTGGCCTAATGAAAGTACCTACTCTCATAACTAAACCATGGAATAAGCTTCGTCACTACGTTATTACGCATCCAGACTTTTCAATATTTTTAGGTCTGGTGATTCTAAAAATTGGGTTACTGCTCGTAAATATCGGAAACTATCCATATGTCGAAAACGATGAAGCTACCTATACACTGAGAGCGACGAGCTTTTCGGAAAGTGGCAAGTTAGATTACTACACCTACTGGTATGATCATGCACCGGCAGGCTGGATACTGATGAGTCCGTTCATACTTATTAATTCGTTCTTGAATACTCCCATCTCCGATATTTTACTGTTAAGATTATTAATCATCACGATTACTGGTATTGGCGTGGGGCTGACATATCTCATTGGCGTAAAGTTATTCAAGCGACGTTTACCAGCGCTCATAGCCGTTACCTTACTGTTAGCTAGTCCATTAGCGGCCTACTATCAGCGGCGAATATTACTCGATAGCATTATGACGTTCTTGCTGCTACTTAGTATCTATGTAATTGTGCGTAAACCACGAAAGTTACAGTCGTATGGACTCAGCGGAGTCATATTTGGACTGTCAATTTTATCTAAAATAAATGCAGTTTTTGTGGTGCCCGCCATGTGGTTGCTTATTTGGCAACAACAAAAAAATAAGATGATTCGGCGGCACGCTCTGATATTATGGACCTTCTTAGCGGGATCGGTAACATCACTATGGCTACTGTTCGCAGGATTGAAAGGGGAGCTACTGCCATATAATAAAGCCCCTGAAACTGGAGCTTTTGAAAAAATTAGCCTTATTGATACGCTTAAATTTCAGTCAGCACGTGGCGGTGAACCGAAGTGGCCGTGGGATCCAGCGAGTAACGTCTACCCTAACGCGCTTGATTGGTTTCAGAGAGATCCGCTATTGATTTCGCTCATAGCGTTCTCTTTTGTAGTAACCACCTTTATGCTGATTTACAAAAAACGGCGTGAACAGACACTGTTTATATGGTTGGTATTTGTACTGCTTAGTTTCTTTGTGGTGCGGGGTGGCGTGGTGCTTGGTTTCTACGTTTTGCCACTCATCCCATTTGGCGCGCTAATGGTTGGTAGAACTTTCTCTCCTGCGTTCTACTGGTTAAAGAAACAAAAAATTCGTAATGCACTGCTGGCTGTAACCTTAATAGCCATTCTGGTTATTGGTCTGATTCCCATGAGTCGACAATGGAACAAAAACGAGGTATCTAATCAGCTTCAGGCGGTCGAGTGGGTTAAGAAAAATATTCCTGATAAAGATACACTAATAATCTCCGATAACTACGCGCTGCCGTACCTTATTGAAGAAGGTTATACCAATGTAGATTATCAGTTCAAAGTCGAGTATGACCCAGACGTCAATGCCAAGAAATATGGTAAAGACTGGCGAAACGGCGCCTATATGATCATCAGTCATGAGGTGCTCAGACAAATAAAAGAAGGCACCACACCATTTGTACGTGAGGCGTTCGACCATAGTGTTAAAGTGGCAGATTTTACGAAGGGAAGTAGCAGCTATATTGATACAAAGCAGTACATTAGCACCAACGGAGACTGGGCTCAGATATACAAGATTAAAACGGACGAAGGAATATATCTGCAAGATGGTTGGAAAGCCTATAAGCAGAACTTTATAAAATCGTATGGCCAAGTGGTGACACCAAAAGATAAACTTGGCAGTGTTACGACATCGACTAATCAAGCAGCTACCATGCAAGTAGCAGTAAACGAGGACGATCAAGCTGTTTTTGATGGTGTATGGCAGTGGACGATAGATCATTTCCGAAATAGAACTGAAGACAAACTGCTTTCTTCTGGATGGGGAATAGCTGCAGATGGCAAAGAAGGACTGACTGACACCAACACCACGTCGAGCGCAAATACGCAGGCCGCATTAGCGCTCATTATGGCGCACGAAAAATGGGGTGATGCTAAGTACCTGAGTGCAGCACGACTCATGATGGCTGATATGCAGGCTAAAGAAACCCGAACACTTGGTGGTAAGCAATTGCAAATACCGTTCGTAACAAATCTTAATGACCCGAGCTATCCGATCAACCCAAGCTACGGCGACCCGTATGCCTATGAAAAGTTTGCTAAATATTCTGAAAAGAATTCGGTATTTTGGAAGAAAATGGCCACAGATTACTACGCATTTATCGCTAGTTTGCAAGACAGAAATACGACTGGTCTAGTTTCAGACTGGGTGGTAGTAAGTACTAACGGCACTATTTCTTCTGCCGAAAATCTTATTGGTGTCGGTTCGGATGGTTATGGATTTGAAGCCTATAAGATACCGCAGACGTTAGCCCGCGCAAAAGTTAAGGGAAATGATCCTAGAGCCGATGTACCACTCAGTCGCTTTGCGGAGTTTTATAATGTTCAGTTAGAGCTAACCAACAAAGACGACAAGATATTTTCTATCTACGGGATAACTGGACAACCGGCTGTAGTATATGAAGACATTGCTACCACTGTATCGGCTGTTAGCAGTATGAAAGCACTCGATAGCTATACCAAGACTAGTGAGTTAGAGCGCGATAAGATTACTGGACAATACAATAAGAAAAAGCACTACTGGGGAATCGATAAAAATAATATTCGTAATCAGCTCGATACATTAAGGTACTATGACCTTTTTTACAACAGACTGTAAGGTTCAAGGATAATTAATTATTAGCATAGAACGTTTGTAGCACTTGGCCGGCATCAGAGCCGCCGAGTCCATCACATTCGTTGACACCAAATGAGCTGGGTTGCCAGCCAGGAACGTTTGTGACAATAAGGCCAGCAATGTCGATGGCATGCGCAGCCATGCCAATATCTTTAGATTTAAGATAGTTTAAAAATTCTGGGGTACGAGCAGCTTGACCAACAAAACAATTGGCAAAGGCATTCCACTCAGTTGAAATAATCGGAACTTGTCTGTTGAGTGGAATTATTGACGTGTTGCGCATATAGCCGAACCTGCTTTCCCAGTTTGCGGTATCCGTAGCAAGTGAAGTATTGTCTCCTATGTGGTAGTAGTACGGGTGAATTGCGAGTCCTATCAACCTGAAAATGAATCATTAAGCAGGCCGGAATTAAAGGTTAGCAATACTGCTTATTCTGGTGGAGCAGCAGTGAAGTTTAGCCCTACTACTCCATCAACTGCAATGAATGTATATCTAGGTACGACTCATATGCATACAGCATGTTGCAATAATCATGGTGAAGATCCAAAGTTAGCTACTCCACGAGATATTTATGATAAAGCAAAAAATAATGGTGGCTACAAATTTATGGTACTCACTGAACATTCTGGAGAAAGTGGTCCTTCAGCGCCGGCATCAGCAACAAAAGTAACACCAGCTATGGATCCGGCAGTGTTTTATAATGACGTCAAAGCACAGGCTATAGCTTTTACTGACGGCAATTTTGTAGGATTACCTGGGGCTGAGTATTCTGACAACGATACGGATAAAGGACATATGACTGCTGTAAATACTGATGAA
>CAYMTU010000009.1:0-14588 GCA_964393455.1 uncultured Candidatus Saccharibacteria bacterium | reverse complement strand
TTATATCGTAAGTCAAAGAAATGCCGGTAGGCCCGCATACGGTGGCTTTAACCACCCAGGAGCTGGTGGGCATCCTGGCTCTGCACTATCGAGATTGACTGCTGCAAGACGTGAAGTGATTGTTATGAGCGAAGTACATAACAGTACCCTAAGCGATAATGACCTTAATCATCTTGCCGGTCTGGTGGTGATGTTAGATCGTGGATGGCGTATAGCACCAACTTGTGGCGCCGATGGACACGGTTTGTGGCGTCCATCTACTAGCTGGGGTGAACCAGGATTATGTCGAACAGGATTATTGGCAACATCATTGACCAAAGCAAATGTTGACGATGCATTTATGAATCGTAGAATTTATTCAACCAGGGATAAAAATATGCAAATCCAGTATAAAGCGAACGGACAATGGATGGGTAGCATTATCGGTAAACCTTCAACAGTAAATTTTGACATTAATATTTCAGACCCAGATACGACAAATGTTGCTGATAAAATTAAAAAAGTAGAAATTATTACTGAAGGGGGTGCGATTGCCGCTACACAAACCTTTGACTCGCACTCAATAAACTGGACACCAAGTATAGCCGCTACAAAAAAATATTATTTTTTGAAAATCTACAACGGCGAACGTACTACGTATACTGCAGCAGCTGCGCCAGGATGGGTTGAATAGACTTTTAGCTGGGCCGAGTAATGCATAGTTGCAATTATGGTGGTATTATTAAAAAATGAATAATGAATTGTCTCAGCAGAATAAAATTTTAATTGCAGAAGATAACTTAAGTCTGGCAGACATATATAAATCTAGGCTTGAAATATTAGGCTACCAATGTTTTGTAGCAGGAGACGGTGAAGAAGCATTAAATCTTGCGCAACGGCAAATGCCTGATTTAATTTTGCTTGATCTCATGATGCCCCGTATAGCAGGCGATGAAGTGCTTAAACGAATTCGAGCAAGCGAATGGGGAAAAAATTTGAAAGTCTATATAATATCTAATCTCAATGAAGAAGATGCACCAGTAGGACTACGTGATCTCGGAATTGAAGGTTATAGTGTTAAGGTAAACTTAGCAAATGACGACATTGATAATATCGTAAACAAGATATTGAATCCTACCGAATAAGCTTTTAATAGAATAGGAAATTATGAAAAGATTTAGTCTTGGAAATACGGCAATTTATATTAGTGCATCGATAATTCCGTGTATGTTTTTCGTAGGCTCTGCAGTTGGACAAATATATAAACATTATAATACTGCGAACGTTGATATACACCACGGTCTAGCGTACTTGAGAGAAATCTTACTATATTCATTTACGGCAGGCTTAATTACAATGATAGTTGGGTTTTATCTTTCGCTTCGGTCTTTAGGAAGCGCTGAAAGAGATAAAGGTGTCATAGCCTTGAAATTGATCGTAATTCAGATAGTTCTATTTGTTATTTTGGGAATCATTAGAACTATTTACCCAACTACTTAATGGGCCTTAAGTAACAATGAAGAAACGAAATAAAATAAAGCAAGATAAGTTGCATAAAATTACGCGTAAGCGTGCCTTGTATGAAAAGGCAAGAAAATTAAAACATAAATCTAAGAAACGAATTTTACAAGATGAAAAAACGAATTACTGAAAAAGCAGCGAATTTTCTGCCCGATTATATTGTGAATTCTGTTACCGATGTTGATTTCGAGTACCTAAGTAGGCAAGGAATTAAGGCATGCTTATTTGATCTAGACCACACGATACTTCATCACGGCACAACAATAATTCAGCCTGAAATTCTTGAACATATCCATGAATCAGGCATGAAAGTATATATTGCGACGAATAGGGTCTACAGTGAGGTTCTTGATGAAATTGCTGTTCAGCTTAAAGCTGATGGTGTAGTGCACGCAATGCGAGGAGATTTTGCAAAACCGAGTCGCGCATACTATGCACATGCTATACAAAAGACAGGCTGTAAACCCGAACAAATTATTATGATTGGCGATCGTATTTTACAAGATATTTGGGGCTCAAGACGGAGTGGGTTGAGGGCAATTTTATTAAGCAAATTCGGTCCAATAAAGTGGTGGGATCAAGTTCTTATAATCCCAGATAGATTGCTCCCAGTAGTATTTAAAAAGAAGTATATAGATTATGTACCATAGAGTAATAGTTGACATTGTAAAAATAGCTATAGATACTAGGATTTAATGAAAGCAAAAAAACCTCGTCAAAACGTTGCTTATACCAGAAATCCAATGTATGTTTTCTATACGCTTGGTTCCGTAGGACTTTTTCTGCTTTGCGTCTTATTCGCTCAAACTCCAGGTGTTGGAATACTAGAGCAAGCAGTTTTTAATGTCTTTTATCGACTCCCCGAGCAGCTTACCGTGTTATTCAGGAGCATTATGTTGCTTGGATCGCTGGGGCTTTTAGCCGCATCAAGTATAATTAGCTTGCTAAGACGGCGATTTGATATCACGATTCGCCTAGTTGCTTCATCAGTAATTGCGATCATCCTTTCTTACGCGGTCAGTAACTGGTTTGTACGATTAGCCCCGAATGAATTGATTGCAGGTGTGATTCCTCGTATTGAAGTATCTGGTTTTAGTTTTCCTGCACTACTAGTGGCAATTGCTACATCTACGGGTTTAACACTAGCTTTGTACAGTTCTCGCGATAAACGTAAGTGGCTTCTTTATAATATACTGATGGTAGCAGTGTCTGGAATATATCTTGCCATTAATTTGCCGCTGGATTCCATAAGTGGCTATGCAGTCGGACTTTTTAGTTTTAGCACCGTATCCTTGGGATTTGGATCGGTATATAATCCTATTGATTTGAAAAAATTAACAGCTACATTACGCAAGGGCGGTATGAAAGGTCTGGTGCTAAAACCTGCATCTGTTGATGCACGTGGCTCCGTACCATTCTTTGGGACCTACGATAAGGGGCCGGTATTTGTTAAGGTCTTTAATCAAGATAATAATGCGGCTGATTGGTTGTTTAAACTTCTTCGTCGAATCCAGTACCGTCGACTAGAAGATGAGGTGCCATCATTAACTCCAAAACGTACTATCGAACACGAGGCATACATTACCATGCTTGCCAAAAGTTCAGCCGGTGTTCGTGCACCACAAGTCATTGGTGTTTTTCGAGTCGCTCATAATAGCTACGCTATGGCAACGGAACTTATTCGTAGCGACGGTCTCGATAAGCTCAGCAGTGATTCAATCACCGATAAGATGCTGCTAGGAGTATGGGAGCAAATAAATACTTTGCATCAGGGAGGCATAATTCATAAAGATCTCCGATGTGCAAATATTATGATTGAAAAAGCTACGGGATTGCCCTGGATTATAGATTTTGGATTTTCTGAAAGTGCCATTGATGAAAAGTCTTTCTACAAAGATAACGTTGAGTTTATCGCTTCATCGGCTACAAAGGTAGGGGCTGAACGTGCAGTGCATGTCGCGAGTAAGGCATTGGGTAGAAAAGCTCTCCGTGACGCGCTTCCCTATATGCAATATGCTGCATTATCGGGAGCTACCACTACCGACCTTAAAAAACAGAAAGGCTTGCTCGAAACTATTCGAGAGCACATGCTTATCGAAAGCAAGCTCGATGCAAGAAAGTATATAAAAGCTAAACTATCTCGTATTCACCGGCCAGGTAAGAGATAATTTCGTATCTTTTGCATTAAAGTAGTAGTGCGTATGATTGATCGCCTTTCATTTATACTAGTATCTATCAGCATAATTAAGGTATAGGATATATTTATGAAGATAGCAGTTCGTGCAATAGTCATTCAGGGAGATAAAATTTTGGTAATGTATCGTAATAAGTATGGAAATCAGTACTACACATTAGTTGGAGGGAGAGCTGAAAATAACGAATCAGCAGAGCAAGCGCTCGTTCGTGAAGTCAAAGAAGAGACTGGACTTACTATTATATCTTCCAAACTTGTATTTACTGAGAAACACCGTGGTTTCTACAGCGATCAATACGTTTACCTTTGCGAAGTATCTGCGTCAGAAGAACTAAGAGTACAAGAAAGCTCAGAAGAAGGGAAGATGAATAAGTTCGAAGCAAATATCCATCGACCCGAATGGTCTAATGTTAATTCATTTAGTAAGCTACCGTTTCGAACAATTCAATTACAAAATGCCATCGTTAAGGCAATAAAAGATGGGTTTCCAGAAGAACCAGTAGAGTTATAGAAGCTACGGTTCCCATGTATACGCTGTCACCCAATCAATTTGAACGTTTCCGGTTGCCGATGGTGCTGGTTGACAATTCGTGAAACAAGTCTCGGTTTGGATTCGCCAGTTCATTTTCTTGTTCGGAAGTCGTGACGTAGATCTACCAATCTCTACCCCGTCGAGTACATATCGCACATACGTGGGAGTTCTTTCAATAGTTGCTGTATGCCACTGTGAAAAATTTTGGTCTGAACAAAAACTATCCTGATGTCTAACACCGTTACTAATATCTTCGTTGGTAGCGTCTTGATAGTGCGTAAAAGCACATATTTTCTCATTGAGATTCCCTTCAGGAAAATCTATTTCTCCATCTTCTGGCCAGGTTTCCGTCTCTGGCCATAGTAACCAAGCTGTTTTAAAGCCTGCAACTGGATCTGCACGAAAACGAACTGAGTATCTGCCGTACAACATACTCGTGGGTGTGTTCCTCAGTGGTGGCCACCCGCCATTTGTATTAGGATTATATGGTGGAGTTCCGGGCAATAGTGGAGTTAATGTGGCGACTAATGGGGTTGGAATTCCATTAATTGTTTCGGTTCTAAGGCGCTTGTTTAAGATACCATTACTCACGCTTATGACGCGCGAAGCATAGTATCTTGAGTTACTTCCTTCAATTTTAGCAGAAGTATCAATTGAACCATCAGGGTAAACTCCCCATTTAGTGTTGTATGTAGTACCTGGAAAATTCCCTTCATTCACATTTGAATTAAAATCTTCCGTGAATATCTGTGTCCAATTTGTAAGATTACCGATGGGCATTGGTTGACCGGACGGTGAAGTAGAGCTATTTGAACGAAAAGATATTGCTCTGTTTCCTGACGCTGACGAAGCATCTACGACGCTGGCAATACCTGAAATATTACCTGTTTCAACTTCAAAATTAGCAACATTTGAAGCAGCACTTGTGACAAGTATTGCTAAGACTCCTACTGATGCAATTAATCCACTAACGATAATAGTTTTTTTACGATTATTAATCATACTTATGCATAAGTATATTTATGTAATGATTTATATACAAATATAAGTCTATCTAACCTGGTATATTCTATCCATAATCAGGTACCTTGCCATCTAATTAGTTTATTCTGAAAATTAAACAATAGTTTCCACGTTCAATTATATACGCGTACGTAGTCGATAAGCATGGAAGTAGGCAAGTCTGCTGGATTAGGGAGGCCTCGTCCTTCAGCGGCATTCCCGTACTGTAGGGTTATCAATAATCGATGCTGACCCGTATCAAATGCCCAGTATTTGCCTGCTGGAGTGTCGCTTTTGTTAACGCGGTATGTTTTGACGCCATCTACCATAAATTGGATATACCCATCTCGCCACTCTGCTGCGTACACACGATATTTATCACAAAACTGCTCGTTAATGGTATAGTTTTGTCCGAGTTTCCATTTTTCTGCAGTCGAGCTATCGAGGCCAGAGTGAACGGTGTGTTTAATACGATTGAGATTGCCATCCATTGACTCCCATATGTCGATTTCACCTTGTTGTGGCCAGGGAGTTCCAGATGTCCAAATTGAGCCCCATACACCAGTTGCACATGAAAGTTTCGCCCTTATTTCAAACTTGCCCTTGTTAGTGAGGAACCGTCCGCCACCTGTATCCATACCTGCACTGGAAAGTTGAGATGGATTGCCATAGTAGTCAGTACACTGTATTGAGCCCTCGTCAATTATGCTCATCTTAAGATGGCCTTGACCGTCTTGTGCAATGTTTTGAGGAGATTTTTTCCAACAATGTGAACCCCAGCTCGAACCTGATTGAAATACGTTCCATTTTGAATTATCTGGGTACGTTCCAGATGCACCATCAAAATCATCACAGAATTTAAGATTCGATAATTGTTGACACTTTTCACCGCTTACTGTTTGACTGGCAAACCGGACAGCAGAATTGCCTGATGCACTGATATCATTAGGAATAGACTGAACACTACTAGATCTAATTCCTGCTTCGGCTTCAATACTCGCTGAGGACTGCGCAGCTTTTGTAATTAGTAATGTTACGCAACCAATGACAATGACGAAAATAGGTATAATAATGCGCCAGCTATCTCTTCTAATTCGTACTAGCATTCTTTTCTTCATATAATTATAAGTATAACCACATTAATGATGTGGGCAAGATGCCAGCGTAGGTATTCGTATTAAATATATTAAAAGTGCTACTTATTTGTAGTAATGTGGTGGGCTAATTTATTATATACACGTCCTTGTCGAACGAAATTTCTGGCCATTATACCGATTACTCCTAGCGATCCACCAATAGTGAAGAGTGCGGCGCCGTTATCCATACCTACGTATTTCTGACTTACTACCGCCAACATGCCTCCTCCTACTTCAGCTATGTTTGTTTTTTTCATATCTTTAACAAATTCCATATTCAAACCATGGAATACTTCTTGGTGATTTTGCTCCTGAACTACCGAACCACCGTCTGCCTTAATTCTGCGTTTTTCTCGAATCCTATCAAGGCATAAGCTGAGAGCACTTGCCCCTATTACAGCAGACGATACCCAAAGATTACCAGCACTTGGCTCGTTGCCTTGCACGATATCATTTACGCCTAACATGACTCCAGCTCCCGCTGTAGCAATGTGACCTACTGCGAACCCTTGACGGGTACGTAGTGCTTTTTCGTGCTTATTCTGTCTATCCCATTTTTCAGTCCAAAAAACTCCAAGACTAAATACAATATCCGAAGCCTCCATTAGTGTAGTTGCGGCTACTATTGCGCTGTGATTATCGATTTCTGAGATACTTCCAGCGATAACCGAAGGAACATTTATCGCAGCCAACTCTGTAGCAGATTGTCGAAATTCACCACGCTGTTGGTCTGATACCAGCAAACTTGTTGATATTGCTTCCATAGAATATTATTATACTATATTTATGATAATATATCAATTATCTACATTTTCTGTAATGTAATTATTCCACATGGGAAGTAGTATTATGCATGCGATTGAAAATTATCACTCGATGTGTATATAACTAGGGGGACAAACTGCTAGTATATTACTTGATAGTATTATACTGATATGAACGATACATTTACTAAACTTCACATAAAACCTAAGGTTGTAACGCTCGTACCATTTACGAGCGACGAACCATCAAGAATAATGGCCTGGGAGGCCGTACAAATCTGGTGGCGTAATAACGTGGGCTTGGCAATATTCGTTGGTGAATCAGACCCATCAGCCTTCAACATGAGTTTAGCGCGTAACCGTGCAGCAAATAAAGCCGACGATTGGGATGTTGCAGTAATTTTGGACGCAGATACCGTGATTTCTCCTAACCAAGTAAAAAAAGGTATTCTACTCGCCCTACATACTGGTGCAGTGGTCTACCCATTTGCCGAGAGATGGGAGCTCAATAAAGAAGGTACACGTTTGTTTATTGCCAATCCCAAAAGCAATTGGCAGCAGCATGCCAAAAGGCACGCTTACGAACATTTTGGTGGCTGTATCATAGTAACACGCGACCTATGGGATAAGGTACGAGGTTTTGACCCAGGATTTGTTGGATGGGGGCACGAAGATGGGGCGTTTTTGGCTGCATGCACGATACTAAGTGGTAAACAGTGTAGACGGGTTGCAGGTAAAGTCTTCCATTTAGATCATAATCCATCACCAATAAAGAATCCCAGGCACCCTCAGTACATAGCAAATAGAAAACGGATGATGCTCTATACTCAGGCTACTCATCAACCAAATGCCCAAGAGCTACTAGGTAAACTCCGTGACGAAACCATATACATCGTCTAAAATAAGTAGCGTTAACAGGAGACTAATTTAATCAATGGCCCAAAATAAAACCCCAAAAAATAAAGTCATTCCAAATCGCACATTGGTAATGTTTTCTGGTGGTCTTGATTCTACAGCCGCGTTATGGCATGTATTAAATCGTCCCAAAAAATACGGCGAAATCCACGTTCATCATATTCACATCCAAAATGTAGAAAATCGCTGGCGTGCAGAAGCAGATGCAGTTACTGCAATCCTAGCTTACATGCGTGAACATGCACCAGCAAAATTTACAACCAGCGATTCAACCATTCGTGCGCCCCAATTAGGTAAAAGGTTTTTGTATGATGTGGAAGTCTTTAACTATATAACGGGTTACATGACTTCACGCGATCCACTTATAAATAAAGTTGTCATTGGTGCAACTGGTACTGACTTTGCGATCGGCATTGACGAATCATTCAAGCGGGGTAAGGCAATGCATAATGTTTTTCACCCTAATGAAGAAGATCACAGTGCAAGAATCAAAGAGTTCCCTCATAAAAATCTTACAAAGGCTGAAATATACAAGACTTTGCCGCCAGAATTAGCGCTCCTTACGTGGTCGTGTCGAAGGCCACGTTACGTAGATGGCAAACCAATAGAATGTGGACAGTGTAAAACCTGCCTCATTGAAATGCGTGACGTAGAACGACCAAAACCAACCAAAGCTCGTTTTAATTAGAACATTGACCTCACACTTTTATAACGATACACTTATGCTTAAGTATAGGTAAATAAGAGGGTAATTCTAATGAAGAATACAGCTAACAATAGATGCAGTATATCAAGTAAAAACAAGTATCTTATGGCTGGTATGGTCATATCATCAGCCTTAGTTCTGTCTCGTCCTATTATGCCAGCTGCAGTCTATGCCCTCAATAATAAATACACTTGGGCTAAGCAAGACTTAAGTCTGCCAGGAGATATTAGATTTAATAATGTCGCCAGTTCTGCAAGTGGTAGCCACCTGATTGCAAGTTCATTTGGTTTTGACGTTGGTGAGGGGGATGAAGAACCCGATCAAACAATTCTGACGTATCCACTTTACGTCTCCAGTGACTCTGGCGCTAGTTGGCAAAATATTGCCCCATCAGTTGATTCAGGTATATCGAATATGTGGACGTCAGTCGATGTCTCAAACGATGGCCAAACCATGGTGGCGGTAAGTGCTGCTGGCTTCGACCTAAGCGCAGTAGAAGGTGAAGACAATGAACTTCCTGGCAAAATTATCTTGTCAGAAGACGCTGGTACCACCTGGACAGACATTACACCAGATGAGGGTTACGAAGGCGGTGAAACACAAATTGTCGTCTCGGGCGATGGCAGTACCATTGCGCTTGGGGGTATAGGCGGCGAAGACAGCGAGGGCCTATTGATTACTGAAGATGCCGGCACTAGCTGGGCAGCTGCCGGTTTAAGTGATAGCGGCCTTGAAAACGTCTGGTCCCTCTCCATCTCAGACAACGGCAACACACTGTTGGTTGGTACCGGTGGTAGTGGCAGTGAGTATGATAAGCTGTTTATTTCTGAAGACAGTGGTGCTAACTGGGAGGGAATAACTCCTGACGGGGCGAGTAGTTTTAATTTTGTTAATACTGCAATGTCAGCCGATGGTACTACAATTGCCATGGCGGGATTTGGGGGTGATAGCCAAGAAACCGTTGAAGACAACGTATTTATTTCCAATACAGCCGGCGAGACCTGGTCAGATGTCAGCCTAGAGGGTGATGACCTTACTTTGTGGGGTACACTAGACATGTCAGCCGATGGCAAGACATTGGCATTTTTGGGCGTGGCGTATGACGGTGGTGAAGAAACTTTGATGTATATCTCAGATAATCAGGGTGCGACTTGGACGCAAGAAGTTCCTAATGATTCTGAAGAGGATAGTTTCTACGATATTTACTCAACCATCGATCTCACTAGCGACGGCTCACGGGCAATCATCGCTAAAAATAGCGGTATCTACCTAGGCCAGGCTGTGAGCCCTACCGTCATCCTGGCTGATCCAAATGGTGGTAAAACCATCACCCTGACTACCCCAGCAGGCACAACCATCACTTGCCACTCGGCTGTTAAAGAAGCAGGCTTGTCGGCTAAAGATGTTGCTTATACGTACCCGCTTGGTCTCGTTGACTTTTGTTTTAGTGGAGCTGAAGCTTCTAATGAAATACGCGTTATATTTGTAACTGATCTAAAACCAGAACAAGTCGTAGCTCGTAAGTACCATACAACTAACGGATCGTATTCAACCCTCACAGACGCAAGTATTGCTGCAACTACCTACGAAGGCAAGGCTGCTCTACAAGTCACCTACACCATAGAAGACAATGGACCACTCGACCTTAACCCAGCTACTGGTGAAGTAGCTGACCCAGTTGGCTTAGCTGTTGCTGACCTAGGTGCACCGGATACTGGTATTGCTCCAGCTAGCGCTACGATCACTAACAATACTAGACAAGCAACCATACTCACTGGCATTGCTATAACCACAAGTTTATTCATGATTCCAATTCGACGAATTGCTGGTAAAGCTGGGTTTAAAAAATAATACTAAGTTCTCGACTTAATGACATTAATCAGTAGTGGGACTTCGAGCACTTCTTTAGTAGGAAGTAAGTGACCCCAACGTTGTCTTCCGTTAAATACTTCTCCAAAATTTTCTCCGTGATCGCCGCTAATAATAACTAGAATATCTTTGTTCTTAGGAAGCATACTAAGTAGTTTTCTAATTCTGGCGTCAACATATTCTAGGGCTTTAATTTGCATATCGTGCAGTATTGCGTAGACTTCTACGGGAATATCTATAGGATCATCAGCCTCTCGAAGATTAAGAATTTTATATAACTTAGGGTAGTATTTATTCAGTTCATCATTAAAACCATTTCCAATATCATAGGGGTAATGAGTTTCTGGACAGTTTACAAAAAGAAACCACTTATCCTTATCATTTATGCGATTAACGATTGTTTCTAAATTGTTAAGCGGGAATTCTTGCTCGTTTCTTGGTTTCAGTGGTTCTTCATCGAGATTTCTACCAAAATACATAAACTCTTCTTTCTTAAAGAAATTTCTTAAAAGTGAACCTTCAGTAAACTGAGTAACACCACCAGCTCCCAAGATTGTAAAGCCTAATTGCCGATAACCTTCTAGGACGGTTTGTTGACTAAAAACGGTTCCAGCTTCTCGATCTCTGCCTTTGCCCGTTTTTATGCGCCATAGTTGGCCGGCAGACTCTGAATAGTATTTGCTTTGTGACTGATCAAAAACAGCAGGAAGATGTCCGGTGAAAAAAGCCGTATGGGCTGGAACCGTATATGTTGCATGAGTGTACGCTTTCTTTATTCTGCCCAGTGATTGTATGGTAGGAATATTTGCTTTCTGAGCAGTATCATAACGGCACGAATCAAGCGTTATAAAGAGTACATTTGTATCTTCTAGATTATTCAATAGCATACGGGTATGTTACAAAATATAAATGTATTAAACAAATTACAGAAAATATTGAAATTAATTAAAAGTAAGTCAATATAGCTGCCTACTACAATCTATGAATTAACTCGTATCCTGTATACTATTAATGCACATATTAGACAACACGGGGTATGGAAAAAGATTGATGACACAGAGTAAACTATATAAAGAACAAAACAAAACAAACCGAACGTTGGTAATGTTTTCTGGTGGTCTCGATTCTACAGCCGCGTTATGGCATGTATTAAATCGTCCCAAAAAATACGGCGAAATCCACGTTCATCATATTCACATCCAAAATGTAGAAAATCGTTGGCAGGCAGAAGCTGCGGCCGTTAAGGCAATCTTAGCCTATATGCGCAAAAACGCTCCGGCAGAGTTTACGACCAGTGAATCAACCATTCGCACACCTCAATTAGGTAATAAGTTTATGTTTGATGCCGAAATATTCAACTATCTTTCAGGCTACATGACATCTCGTGATCCACTTATAAATAAAGTTGTGATTGGCATAACTGGAACTGATTACAAAATCGGGTTTACTGAAATAGCTAAACGAGGTAAAGCAATGCATAATGCCTTTCACCTCGATGAAGAAGATAATGCCACTAGAATCAAAGAATTCCCGCATAAAGACCTGACCAAGGATGAGGTATATAAAACTTTACCACCTGAGCTAGCGCTCCTTACGTGGTCATGCCGGAGACCCCGGTATGTTGACGGAAAACCGATCGAGTGTGGTAAATGTAAAACGTGCGTCATAGCAATGCGTGACGTCAAACGACCAAAACCTCCCAATGCAGGTTTCAAATAGAACATTGACCTCTCCTACTGATAACGTTACACTTATGCTTAACGATACGTAAGTGAGGGTGTGACTTCAGTGAAGCAAAAAGTAACCAGTAACTGTAACAGTTCAAACAATAATAAGTATCTACTAGCTGGTATGGTCATATCATCAGCTTTAGTCCTAACTCGTCCTATTCTCCCTGCAACAGTCTATGCTCTTGACAACAAGTACAATTGGACCAAGCAAGACCTCGATCTTATTGGTGGGGAACAATACAATCAAGTAGCTAGTTCCGCTAGTGGCAGTAACTGAATTGCTAGTTCGTATAATTTCAGCGACTACGCATCGCAGCAACAACCGCTCTATGTTTCCAACAACTATGGTGCTACCTGGCAAAATGTTGCCGAAGCTGCCGACGCAGGCGTATCTAATTTATGGACTTCGGTCGATGTTTCTAACGATGGCCAAATTATGGTCGCTGCGAGCGTTGAGGGTTATGACCTAGACGCCCAGGAAGGTCAAAATGTAATTCAAGGTGGAGATCAACCAGACATTCCCGGCAAAATTGTCTTGTCTCAAGACGCTGGTGCTAGTTGGTCAGATATTACACCAGATAATTTAATGGAGGGTGGTGAATCACGAGTCGTGGTTTCTGGAGATGGTAACACTTTAGCTATAGCTATTGAAGATAACGTATATGTCTCTGGGGATGGCGGTGACAACTGGATAAATACTGCTATCGTTGAAGATAACTATAATCAAGCATGGTCTATAGCTATATCCGACAACGGTGAAAAACTACTCGTTGGAACCGCGGGAAGTGGTAGCGAATTTGACAATATATATATCACAGACGATGGTGGGACTAATTGGACCGGTATAGCTACACCGGCATCACAACCTATTTCTTATACAAATACTGCTATATCAGCAGACGGCAGGTCTATAGCTGTATCTGGAGTATATCTAGGTGAAAATGAAAACGACTACGCCGATTACGCGTTTACTTCAAGTAATGATGGTGCGACCTGGACAGACGTAACACCAGAAAATAATGCTTTTAACCTATGGACTTCAATAGACATGTCTGATGACGGCAATAAATTAGCAATGTTCGGTATTGATTATGAACCAAGTACAGGCGGTGAAGACGTCTCGATGTATGTATCGGACGATTCAGGTGCCAGCTGGACGCAGGAAAATACAGACGAGAATGAAGCTGGTAGCTTATTTGACTTTTATACACACTCCAACGTCGATCTAAATAGTGATGGCTCCCGTGCAATCGTAGCTAGAGTTAGTGGTATCTACCTAGGCCAAGCTGTGAGTCCCACCGTCACCCTGACTGATCCAAATAGTAGTAAGACTATTACTCTTACTACTCCTGAAGGCACGACCATCACTTGTCACACAGCAGTCAAAGAATCTGGCTTGTCAGTTAAAGACATTGCCTATGACTACCCGCTTGGTCTCGTAGACTTTTGTTTTAGTGGTGCTGAAGCATCTAATGAAATAAGTATTGTCTTTGTTACCAACCTAAAGCCAGGACAAGTCGTAGCTCGTAAGTACCATGCAACAAACGGAACATACTTTAACCTACCCAACGCTACGATTACTCAAACTAGCCTTGAAGGTCAACCTGCCCTTCGAGTCACCTACAATATTGTAGATAATGGTCCACTCGACCTTAACCCAGCTACTGGCGAAGTAGCTGACCCAGTTGGCTTAGCTGTTGCCGAACTCGGTGCCCCAGCAACCGGTATTGCTCCAGCAAACATTACCAACACAAGACTAGCTACGCTACTAACTGGCATTGCCATAATCACAAGTTTACTCATGATTCCAATTCGACGAGTTGCTGGTAGGGTTGGGCTTAAAAAGTAGTTGGGTAATTTAGGTATATATTTTGGCTGAGCATACAGGTCTATTACTTTAATGATCCTCAATCTATTTTTTTGATTTGTAGGCAGCCATTGACCCAACCCCTACACAGAGTCCTATAATAAATCCAGTAATCCATTGTTCCATAATGTACATTATACTCCAATTCGGCTGGGGTGGAGGGATAGCGGACTTCGTCCTTTTCCGCTGCGGCGTGCTCGGAATTAATTCCTGCGCCCGTCCTCGCTTCACCGAACCCCCGATTACGATGCTCACTTTATGATGTTCGGATCCTAACCTCGAGATATTAAAAAGCCCACCAAACGGTGAGCATTTTAGTATGGCTAGGGTGGAGGGATTCGAACCCCCGATCCTGGGACCAGAACCCAGTGCC
>CAYMTU010000008.1:6295-20225 GCA_964393455.1 uncultured Candidatus Saccharibacteria bacterium | reverse complement strand
TTTTCCGATTAGAAATGGTGAATCTTTTGTAGTGATAATAGGAGTAGCTTCTCGTGATTGTCGATGGTACGCTGGACTAGAGTCTTTTGCAAGGGCGATGGTTGCTCGCTCCGCTTCGAGGCTATCTCCGGGAACAACGACAACCATGTTTGGTAACACTCGCATCAATGCAATATCTTCTAGCATTTGATGGGTTGCTCCATCTGGTCCTACAGAAATACCTGCATGGGAACCGACAACTTTTACGGGCTGATCGTTAAGACATATCGTTGTTCTTATTTGTTCCCAGTTTCTTCCAGGGCTAAATGCAGCGTAGCTACTCACAAAAGGTACTTTTCCTATTGCTGCAAGGCCTGATCCTACTGTCACGAGGTTCTGTTCAGCAACACCTACTTCTACAAATCTATCTGGAAACGCCTCAGCAAATAAGTTCATTCCAGTAGAGGTCGTTAAATCGGCGCAGGCAGCAACAATTTCTGTGTTTTCAGTACCAGCAGCGAGCAGTCCTTTGCTAAAGCCAGCTCGTATAGGCTCTTTTTTTATGTCTTTTTTATTGTATGACGCTTCTAATTTTAAATCTATCACTGATACTCGCTCCTAATTTTTCCTTGGAGTGTCCTTAGTTCATGTAGCGCCTCTTTTGCTTGTTCTTTGTTTGGAGGTGCGCCATGCCAATGGAAGTCATACTCCATAAAATCAACACCCTTTCCAGGAATAGTATGCGCAATTATCATAACTGGCTTTTCTATGACTGCACGAGCCATTGCACAAGCATCGATTACCATTTCGATGTTATTTCCATCAATTTCTATGACGTGCCAACCAAAGCTTTCCCATTTTGAACGTAAATCTTCAAGAGGCATTACTGATTCCGTAGGACCATCTATCTGTATATTGTTACGATCGATAATACCAATAATATTGTTGAGCTTATACTTTGATCCAAGCATAGCTGCTTCCCAGACATTACCCTCATCGAGTTCTCCATCGCCCATCACGACATATATCCATCGATGATGCTGATCATTCATTCGTAATGCTAGTGCCATACCAATTGCTTGGCTTAACCCACATCCAAGTGGTCCGCTCGTATTTTCAAGACCCGGAAGCTTAGTTCGTTCAGGATGGCCCTGTAATCGTGAACCTAGTTTTCGAAGTGTCTTAAGTTCATCTATTTCGAAGTAGCCACTTCGTGCCATTGCAGCATAGCGCACAGGCACACAATGACCATTACTCAGTAGTAGCAAATCCCGTTCATCCCAATCTGGTTTTTGAGGATCATGCTTAAGAATATCAAAATAGAGTGCTGTAAAAATATCCGCTAAACCCAGTGGGCCAGCGCTATGTCCGCTACCTGCATTTTCAAGCATGCGAATGATATCTTCTCGTAGTTGCACAGCTTTTAATTCTAGTTCTTCATTGGTGTATGTATTCATGATGCTCATTATTAATTAGAAGCTAATGCTTTAAGTGTATCATACGCAATACGCGGGTCTTTTGTCTTATGTATGCTACCGCCAACATTAAGAACATCGACACCGCCAAGAACTAATTTACGTATATTTTCAGTATTAATGCCACCATCCCAACCAATTTCTACTGTAGTATTTATTTTTTTAATTTCTCTAATTTTTGAAAGCAAGTCCATCTTTGCATGTCCGCCAAAATAGCCAAGATCTCCACTAAAAATAAGCACGTGGTCGATACTCTTAAGTACTGGTTTTATAATGTCTACTTGAGTTTCTGCTAAAAGTGCCACGCCCACTTTGATACCATGCTTTTGTAACGTATGCGAAATCTTACTAAAAGTGCCTGCCGCTTCTGCATGTACGACAACTAATTGAGGCTGTAAAGCTATGAGATCTTTAATGTAGGGGGTAATTGCTTGGTACATTACGTGTATGTCTGCTTGTATGCCTGCTGGCCACCATACATCTTTGATATCGATTAGTTTTGTAGGTGCGAAAACCCCATCTGCAAGATCTATGTGGACTCGAGTAATGAACGGAGCAACTTCCTTCATCTGCATATTGTATTCATCAATGGTCGTTGCAGTTATTGTTGGGCAAATTGTTGGCATAGTTGTGTATATAGCTTATAGATTCGTAATTAATGGCTTAGTTGATCGATCTCTTTTATTCTACGAATATACCGAGGTGCTCCAGCGAACGGAGTATTTAGCCATGTTTCAACAATTATGTGTGCGTCATTGGATGTCATAATTTTTGCCGGGAGACAAAGAATATTACTGTCATCATCGTTTCTTGCCGATCTCACCGACCCCCTATCGTAACCCAGGCAGGCTCTAATACCCTTAAACCTATTAGCTGCGATGCACATGCCCTGACCACTTCCGCATAGTAAAATACCACGACTATCACTGTCGCTACTACTCAGCACGTCTTGTGCAACTTTACTCGCAAATACTGGGTAGTCATCTTCTGGTTTAAAAATAGTATCACCGTCATTAACGACATCGTACCCAGCAGAGACGAGATACCGGTATAAATTGTTTTTAAGTTCAAATCCGTTGTGATCTGCACCGATATATATCTTCATTTTAAGACGCTTTGATGTTATGTTTGCAAGCAGCTGTACTAGTCATGGTGTTGTTTATGGTCAACTTTCGTATGTAATAATTTTCCAGTGTCCGAAACCACTTCCACTAATCTGTTACTGTAGCCCCACTCATTATCATACCAAGCAACGACCTTGAGCATCGTATCACCTATTACGGCAGTAAGTTTCAGGTCCACCGTCGCCGAGTGACTGTTTCCGATGTAGTCGCTACTAACGAGTTCTTCTTCGGATACCGCTAAGATACCTTGGTAGTAAGGTTCTTTGGCTGCTTTTTTAAATACCTCATTAACCGACTCTACGGTAACTGGTTTTTTTGTAATGATAACGAAATCACTTAAACTTACAACAGGAGTTGGTACACGAATACTCATTCCTCCGAAGACGCCTTTTAAGCTTGGGAGAGCAAGTGCGGCAGCTTTTGAAGCGCCCGTTGTAGTAGGAACGATATTCTCGGCTGCATTACGAGCCTCTCTAAGATCTTTTGCCGGTGCATCTTGTAGTTTTTGGCTGGCAGTATAGCTATGTACAGTAGTCATCATAGCTTTTTCTATGCCAAAATTGCTTTCAATCACCGCTGCGACAGGTGTAATACAATTCGTTGTGCACGATGCGTTACTAATGATATCTTCAGCGGTCTCTAGCTTGTCTTCATTAACACCCAGTACAATAGTCGTTGCTCCATCGCCTTTAGCAGGACCAGAAATTACGACTTTTTGTGCACCGGCGTCAATGTGCGCTCGAGCTAACGAAGGATCAACGAAAAAACCAGTAGATTCTATAACTACATCAATTTTAAGGTCTTTCCAGGGTAGTACTTTTGGATCTTTTTCAGCTAGTACCTTTATTGGCAGTTTGTTAACTATGATGTTTGTATCATCATAGGTAACATCATAATGGTATGTACCGTAGTTACTGTCATGCTTTAAGAGGTGGGCTAGCGTTTTTGTATCGGTAAGATCATTTATCGCCACAATCTCCAGATCAGCTCGTTCGAAAGCAACTTTAAACGCATTTCTTCCAATTCTTCCAAAGCCATTTATTGCTATCCTTGTTTTCATTCCACCCCCGTATAATAAGTTGCTATTTTTCACTCTCAAGCATAACCGATAATCTTAAAGCAGGCAATGATTGTTATAGAAAAATTGAGTGCATTTAATACTAGTAAGCGTCAGTTAAAATTATTTGCAATTGTTCAAATATTATAGGGTTGCTCGCTACAAAACTAGTATTTTTGAAATCGTAGGTATCTGATCCAATATTTGCTACACGTCCCCCTGCTTCACTTATCATCAGCATTCTTGGTGCGTAATCCCACAATCCACCCTTACCATTTACTGCAACCAAACCATCGATATTTCCAGATGATACAAGTAGTGAGTTACGGAGCCTGACGACATTACACTGTTGCATCAATTTTGAGAGCGCTGGAATAACTTCAGGTTGGTCGCGTCGAAAAGCAAATTCAATCCACGATCGTTCTAACGGACGATTACTGACATGTATTGGTGCATTATTGCATTGTGCTCCTTTGTTCTTCTCGGCAACGTACATTTTATCTTGAATAAAATCATAAATTATACTTACTACTGGCTCATCATCTACGATTAAGCATGCCATATTAACGCAACCTACTAAGCCCCTCACAAATTGTTCTGTACCATCAATTGGATCGAGCAACCAATATACGTCTTTGCTACCCTGAGTTCCAAATTCTTCTCCAACAATACCAACTTCAGAGTCCAATGATAGAATTCCGGTAGTTAATTTCTCCTCTAGCAATCCATCCATTTCGGTGACTATCGTTTGATCTTTTTTAGTGGTGTGCTCTATGCTTCCAAATGAATCAAGCAACAGCAATCTGCTGTCATACATAATCTGCTTGATGACATTAGTTGCATGTATTGTGTACTGTGGGTCAAGTTTCATGAAAGAGAAAGCCTACTTATCGGATGACCATCTTTTTTGACACTCGGCTATCGTTGCTTTTGCTTCTTCAGTATCTCCCCAACCAAGCACCTTTGTGCTCCCTGGTTTTTTCAAATCTTTGTAGTGATTGAAGTGATGCTCGATTTGCTTCATCCACTGAATCGGAAGGTCTTGAAGCGTCTTAATGGCGTCACCAGTGTGTCGGTCATCTGCAGGAACGACAACTACTTTGTGATCCATTTCATTGTCGTCTTCAAAGTTCATAATTCCAATAATGCGTGCTTTGAGTGCAACGCCAGTATTGATTGGCTCATCACAAACTAACAGTACATCTAATTCATCACCATCTTCATCTAATGTTTGTGGGATAAAACCGTAGCTACAGGGTTTTGAAAATATACCAGGCTCAACACGATCTAATTCAAATATGGCCAGTTTACGATTCCATTCAACCTTTAATTTTGATCCCATTGGAATTTCTATAACGACATTTATAATGCCGTCATGTACGCTACCTGCATCTAAAATTTTATTGAAATCTGTCATTATTACTCCTTATATTCAAGATATATTGTACACTAGTAAGTAAGTATGAACATAATAGGACACCGAGGCGTCAGCAGTATTGCGCCAGAAAATAGTATTGAGTCTATTAAGAAAGCTAAAAAAGTTGGCGTTGATGCTATAGAATTTGATGTACGAGCCAGTAAAGATGGAGAGCTATTTCTTTGCCATGATGCAACACTCACCAGAACTCACGGTATTGATATCAAAATTTCAGCATCAACTTCAAAAGAACTCTCTAAGATTATTAATAAAAACGGCGAAAAGCTACCTACCTTAATTGAAGCACTTGATGCTTGCGGCGATACGCCCGCAGTAATAGAATGCAAGAATGGAAATTGGGCGGAACCTTTAAAAAAAGTGCTGCATGATCATCCAAGTAAACATTTACATGCGGTTATTTCATTTAATCATCATGAGTTAGCTAAGTTTGGAAAGCTTTGCTCTGACATTCCACTCTACGTACTTGAACACCGTAACCCTTTTGACGCAATTAACGCTGCAAGAATATACGGATTTCAGGGAATTGATATTAACTATTGGACACTCAACCCCTTGGCATACATTCTTGCATGGCGACACAATCTCAAAATTATTGTCTTTACCGTAAATAAAAAATGGGTCGCAAACTTTATTCGAGTGCTCTACCCTGGAATATCTATAACAACAGATGTGCCACAAAATATGCAACATGCTCGTCCAAAGCATCTTAGAAAGGTTGTTAAATTATGAAAATTCAATTTATGCATTCTAAAAAAACTGCAGAGGACATATATTCTTTTTATTTTCAAAATCCTGATAAGCTTCGGTATGTCGCCGGCCAATTTATTGAATTAACGATTGAGCATGAAAATCCTGATAGTCGTGGTACAAAGCGGTGGTTTACACTTTCATCGTCTCCTACGGAAGAATTGCTTTGCATCACGACGAAAATATCCGACAAGCATAGTAGCTATAAAAAAGCGCTGCAAAACCTAAAACAAGGTTCGAGTGTTCGTATAAGCGAATCGATGGGTGATTTCATTCTGCCAAAAGATGCTTCCATACCAATCGTTTTTATTGCGGGGGGTATAGGTATTACACCGTATCGCTCAATGATCAAGTGGCTACACGATACAAAATCAAGACGCTCCATTGAGCTGCTCTATTTCGCTGTTGACGAATCTCATATTGCTTTTCGCGAAGATATTTCTCAGCCTTTTGTTGCTCGTACTTTTGTAACTGACGGTACGAAACTGAGTTTTGACTTGCTCTCGTCATACATTACAGACGTTCGCGACAAGCACATATACATTTCTGGCCCAGAAAAAATGACCGAGTCATTTGTTGCCGAGCTTTTGTCTTCTGGTTTTACTAAACAAACCATTATAACCGACTATTTTCCAGGATATACTGAGCTCTAGATACTACCCTTTTTTTAGTTCATCGAGATATTCACGAATCATTAGCGCAGCAGTTGCACCTTCGCCTGTCGCACTAGCAATCTGCATGGTCGCTCCACTTCGAACATCACCCGCGGTGAATACTCCAGGTATAGCTGTTTCAAGTCTGCTGTTAGTTTTTATAAGTCCTACTTCGTCTAGCTCCACCTTTGTGTTTTTAAGAAAGCCTGTGTTAGGAGCGAGTCCTATGAAAACAAACACTCCATCCGTCTCAAAGTTCTTCTTTTTTCCTGTTGTAGTGTGTGTGCTGACCACATGGGTCACCTTGTTGTCTTTGGCTACAATTTCGTCAGTTGTTGCGTTTAGGTGGACGGTAATTTTATCAGAATGTTTTTTAATCTCATGTTGCAATACTTCACTGGCACGCATTGAATTACCGCGTACTAGCAGGTCAATATGACTCGCATAACGCGTTAAAAACATTGCTTCTTGCAATGCTGAATTTCCTCCACCTACAACAACGAGTTTCTTATCACGATAGAATGCTCCATCACAGGTCGCACAATAATGCACGCCACGAGCAAAATATTCATTTTCTCCTGGAATACCGAGTTTCTTGTACTCACTACCGGTAGCGAGTAAGACTGTCCGAGCTTTGAAATCGCCACTGGTTGTTTTAAGTAACTTATAATCACCCTCATCAGAAATGTCAGATACTTCACCAAGTTCAATAACAGCTCCAAAACGTTCAGCCTGAAGACGCAGATTATCGGCCAGCTCTAGACCAGCTATTCCTTTTGGGAAACCCGGATAGTTATCTATCCAGTCCGTTATAGCAGCCAGACCACCGATGACACCTTTTTCAAATAACAATGTTGAAATATCTTCGCGTGTCGTATACACCGCAGCACTGAGCGCTGCCGGTCCTGCACCAATCATGATACAATCCCAGATCTTGTGGCTATGTGCGTCTTGAGCTTTCTTCTCTTCTGTCATACCTATTTCCTTCACTTCTTCCTTACTTCTATTCTACACCACCAACCTTAAGTTCTACGTCGTATTGGTTACGTTTCTCAAGTGTAGTGTAAGGCAGCTGAGAAGCGCACAGGCAGATGTATATACAATACTTCTGCCGAGCACTGGAGCAGCTAACAAAGCAATACGCTTGAGTACGTAATCAAGACACTGCGGGGGCAAGTTTTGCAAGATTATACCCGACAATAACTTCCCGACTATCATCCTCTTTTGTCACTACTGTAACAGGAACGGCTAGCTGACCACTCATTTCAAAAGCTTCTTTCTGACGCTCTGGATGATCATCTAGATTTACTTCAGAGTAACTAAAACCCTTTGCTCCGAGCCATTTCTTTACCATAACACAGTATGCACAAGTGTTGGTTGTAAATATGGTAATATCTTTTGCCATTAAAACTTCTCCTAATTATTTTTATGTTTTTTATTTGTGAGGATATATTTAATTATATAGCGTAAGCAACTTCAGTCAACACGCTATATATTGTGTTTTTAACATCTATTCACCAATTTTGACGAGTTCAATGTCAAATACAAGCGGTGCATTAGCTGGAATATTTGATCCCTGTGGAGGAGTTGCGCCATACGCTTGATCAGCTGGGATAATGAGTCGTCTCTTGCCGCCTTCCTTCATTCCAGGAACACCGTCAGTCCAGCCCTTTATGACTTGGTCTAGCGCGAATGGAATTGGTTGACCGCTATCTAGAGAACTTTGAAATATAATACCAGTTGCAGCCACCGCTCCGGTGTAGTGTGCCGTAACAGTGTCGCCAGCTTTAGCTTCGGCTCCTGTGCCTACGACTTGATCAATCTTCTGAAGCTCTGTTACTTCAGCTACTGGCATGAAGTCTTTTAATTTTGTTCCTTCCAATTTACCCTCCTGGCTCGTATTAGTTTGTTCTTTTGTCTCAGTAGCTACCGCTTTGTCTTTTTGATTTTGCTGGTGCATCTCCCAAATTACTAACCCACTAAATCCAAGTGATGTTATTAAAAATAGAACTGCTAGTGTAATTGCTGCTACTCTTTGGCCAAGTTTTGCCATGTATCTCCCTCAAATTAGTACCATAATAGTATACCAAAATTTTGACATAACGTTAGAGCATTTATAACAAAATGTTACTATAGATCACTATGTTATGAATTGTTTGACGAAAATTCTATAACTTCTGAAGGAAACCCATTTTGTAAATGTGATATTATTTTATTTTTAAGTTTTTCAGAACGAAATGGCACATCTTCTAATTTTGAAATAGGCAGCCACATTGGAGTGTATAAGTTATTGCCGATAGCATTAATTTTTTTCTCATCTGAGTCACTACGAAGTTCTGGTTCACCATCAACATATTTACATAAGTACACATACTGATCACCATATGGCGCTGGCGCAGCCTCAACGTACACTAAACGAGCATTTTTAATAATCAGCTGTGTTTCTTCATGCAGTTCACGCATGAGCGCATGTTCAGTACTTTCACCCATTTCTACATGTCCACCAATAAGCGTATAGTATTCTGATCCAAATTTGTTGCGTTTCATTACAAGTATTTTGTCACCGTTAATTACAATTGCTCTTACAGCTTTTTTCATAGTTGAACTCCTTAATTTGAGATATCGTACTCTTTTAGTTTCTTTTTACTTGTTTCAGTTTTTCCTTGCTGTAGTTTCAGTAATTGAGAGTATATTCCGCCAGATGATGCTAAATCATCAGGAGAACCAATTTCAGCTACTTTTCCATTTTGCAGTGAAATAATTTTATCTACGTTCTGAATAGTACTGAGTCTGTGCGCAATGATCAGCGTTGTTCTGCCTTTCATCAGTCTTTCCAGCGCTTGCTGCACCATAGCTTCACTTTTACTATCTAGACTGCTCGTGGCTTCGTCTAGTATTAGAATTGGCGCATCCTTGAGTAGTGCTCTAGCAATTGCAATGCGTTGTTTTTGGCCCCCACTAAGCTTGAGTCCTCGCTCACCGATTTCTGTATCATAGCCTTTATCAAGTTTTTCAATGAACTCATGCGCGTTTGCAGCTTTTGCAGCATCTTCAACTTCTTTTTTTGATGCTGACATATTTCCGTATGCAATATTTTCTTTAATCGTACCGCTAAAGAGAGCAGGATCTTGGAATACCACACCTATACTCTGTCGCAGACTGACTTGAGTGACATCTTGAATATTTATCCCATCAATGCAAATGGTACCGCTCTTTGGTTCATAGAGACGTAGCAGCAGATTTGTTAAAGTTGTTTTTCCTTCACCGCTCTCTCCCACTAAAGCAATTTTTGTATCGGGTTCTACCTTGAAACTTATGTTATGTAACACATGCTTGTCCCCGTAACCAAACGACATATTACTAAATTCGATTTCACCCCTTTTAAATGCTAGGTTACTAGCATTGGTATGGTCGGCAATGTCTGGCTTCATATCCATTATCTCAAAGTAGTCTTTGCTGTCAGCAATAGCACGCTGTGTGTTCTCGACCAGAAAGCTAATGGTAAAGATCGGAATTCTTATTTGCATTGCATACAGGATAAGTGTCACAGCTTGACCTGCAGACAGATAGCCATTTGCAGCCTGGATAAAGATAAACAAATATACTGCGAAAAAAATTACGTTCAGCGCTAAACGACGTTGTACATCTTTGGTGTGCCAATATCGTGATTGTGGTCTCGTGTACTCGAGCACTTTGTTGGTGTGCTTATCAAAGTACTTTATTTCTTTTTTTTCTTGAATGAAACTTTTTACGACTTTTACCTGAGAAATCACAGTCATAATAATTAATATTGGATATAGCGCAAATATAAACAAGGCTACTTGCAAACTAAAAAAAGCGACGATGGCCAGCGCTAAAACCGTGCTAAATATAAATTGCAGAAAGTTATTGCTCCACATTTGCATAAATCCAGATATCTGAACAACAGAACGATTTAGGCGGTTGATTATCTTGCCGGTTAATTCTTGATCAAAGTAGCTCTGTGGCAGGCTAAGTAGATGTTCATAGTACTGTCTACCTAAAGATTTATATAGTCGAGCGCTCATTTGGTCACCAATATAGCCGTTGATGTTACTAAGTAAGTTGGTACCAAGATCACTTAAAAAGATTGCTACTACAATGACAACTAATCGCTGAATATCCGCTTCAGTACCTAACTTTAATTCATCTATAGCCCATCCTGTAAACAGCGGTTGCAATAGACCGATCGCTGCCACAAATACCGAAAGAATACCTATGACAATGTAGTACGGCCGTAACTCCTTAGTAAATCGAAGAATCTTGAGGATATGCTGCATACTAGACTCTTTTAACTTTTAATGAAGATTCTACGCTTTGGACAGCATTGTTTATATACCTAGTAACCTCATCTGTGGTTAATGTTCTGCTCGGGTGATGTATTGCTATTCGAAAACTAATATTTTTCAATGAAGTATTCTCCTTACTGTACGATCCAGTAGGTGTAATAATAAACACGTAGCCATGTTCAGATGATAAGCTTTGAAGGCTTTCATTAAACGAAGCATATAATACAGAATACTCAAGTTCGAGAGCTGTTTGGTATGTAATATCTTGCGAAACTTTAGGATACTTAGATAGAGGAGAGTAGCTGGCGGCTTGACTTACAATTTTAAGTAACGAACTACTACTAATTTCAAATCCTGCACTATAGCTTGGAGCTTTCATATTTCGAACAATCGTATCAGTATACTCGCCAATAATACCAAGAGATGTGCCAGTTTCTAAATCAGATACGAGCGCCGATCTTTGGAGGTCGAATGGTTTTATAACTTCATAATCACTGGTAGATACAGCTGCTTTTTTGTACACAAAAGTCCTGCCTAGTTTACGTGCTACATAGTCCAAGTATGCTCTAGCGCAGTAGTATGCTGAGCCGTCAGAAGCTGGTACCTTTTTATCGTTAGCTGCGTACACAAGAGCTATCATACCTAGTTCTTCTGGGACACTCTCTTCGTTAAGTCCGTGCATTTTTACATGAGTATTACCAATTTCAAACAATGCAATACGATCAAACCCAGCCCGAATATTTTGATTCACTTTACTGAGTACACTAGGGGTTAACGTTAAACGGTAGTGCTGCAAAGATGGACTCAACGCATTGCTTAAGCTGTAGGCTTGATTGCTATCCTGACCAGAAGCATCAAGTAATTTACTAGACACAAAACTATACGTTAGTATTTCGTTTGCTCCAGCAGAAGCTAATATTTTCCGTATATTATGTTTTAGTTCAATGCTTTTGTTCTTTGATACGGGCTGCAGGGGTCGTAAAGGTACCTCTGTAGGTAATGTATCATAGCTATATAACCGACCAATCTCTTCAACTACGTCTTCGGGAATCTCTATATCCAGTCTCCAAAAAGGAGGAGTAACTTTTAAAACATCTTCTGATATTTCAACGTCAAATTCTACATTTGTTAGTAAATGTTTCATTTCATTTACGTCTATGTTCCCACCGAGTCTTTGGTTGATAAAGTCTGCACTAACCTCAACGCAGCTTTTTGTACCAATAAAACCCGAGTCATACAGTGGTCCAATCTTTGCCACTGATCCGTCGGCTATATCGCTGACAATCTTTGCCAAAACAACGGGATTCTGCATTGGAGATTGACCTTTATTGAACCGAGTTACAGCATCAGTAAAAAGACCATGACGCATACTGGTGCGTCGAATCGTGTACATATCAAACGTTGCGCATTCGATAATAATGTTCTTCGTAGTTTCATCTACTTCTGTTTCTGAACCACCCATTACGCCAGCCAGGGCTATTGCTTGCATGTCAGTAGCGATAACGATATCTGAAGTAGTCAAGGTAATAGTCTTTCCATTTAAAAGTTGGATTGTTTCACCGTCGTTTGCCATTCGTGGAAATACGGTTACTTCACCATTGCAAAGTTTAGCAACCTTATCGTAATCGAAAGCATGGGTTGGCTGAGCGGTGAGGTGCATATAGTAATTCGTAGCATCTACAATAGAGTTGATAGACTTACTGCCAAGTCTTGCTAGATCGCTCTGTCGCTGGACAGTACTCGCTTTTACGGTAACGTTTTCAACAACCTGCAGCATAAATCGTGGTACTTTTTCGATAATGTCATTACTGCTTGAAAGTGTTAATTTACTAGCGACTGGTGACTGACTGCTAAGCGGAGCTTTATACCATTCTGGGCTCTCAAATGCTAAATTATTAATACCAGCCAATTCACGGGCGACTCCTAAGACTCCAAAGCAATCAGGACGATGAGTGAACATCTTGTTCTCGCAATCTATGACTGTGTCATTAAGCGAATATAAACTATGTAATGGAGTGCCCGGTTCACAGTATCCTGGTTCAATTTCAAGTATTCCATTATGGTCATCACTGATACCTAGTTCGTGGGCACTTGCCAACATCCCATTACTGATAACACCACGAAGTTCTCTGGCGCTAAGTACAAATGGATCCTTATCGATACTACTTGGCACCGTACTCCCTGGAGGTAGCCACGCTACGAGCAAGCCTGCTCGAACGTTTGGAGCACCGCAAACAACTTGTACCAAATTGTCACTATTACGATCTACATTTTTAGTTACACCGCCGTCATCAATTAAGCATACATTTAATTTATCCGCATCAGGGTGCTTTTCGCACGAAATTACATTGGCTATCACAATATCCTTATAGCGCGATCCCCAATCTATTACCTCTTCAACAGCTCCAAGCTGTGAGCCAATTTTATGCAAGATAGTTTCCGTGCCAATTGATAGCAGGTCAACATTGCTATATTCTTGGGCTAAGTTTAGGCTTACTTTCATGAGAACTGCCTCAAAAATTCTAGTTTACCTGATTGAAAATGACGCACGTCTTCGATACCATATTTCATCATCACAAGTCGATCTATACCACCACCCCAAGCAAATCCTGTATAGATATTTGGGTCAATGTCGGCTGCTTTAAGTACATTGGGATGAATCATGCCGCAACCGAGTAACTCGAGCCATTGATCGGCTTCTGTAGTACCCTTTTTAAGAGTATCCGGCCTTTGAATGGCTAACTCAAAACTTGGTTCAGTAAATGGGAAATAAAAAGGTTGGATTTTTGCTTGTAACTCTTGTCCGAAATATTCACTCAAGAACGCTTGTAGCGTTGCCTTGAGGTTACCGACATTTACACCTTTACCAACGTAGATTCCTTCATGCTGGTAAAACGTATGCTCGTGCGTAGCGTCAAGGTCCTCGTTTCTAAAAACACGATCTGGAATTATAACAGCAATCGGTAATCCTTTTTCAAGATTGTCCTTGTATTTTTTGAGCATCCTATTTTGCATCGTACTAGTGTGTGCGGGTGCGATAAAACCTTCGGTAGTCATGAATGTGTCGTAGTCGTCACGTGCTGGATGACCTTCGGGAAAGTTAAGAGATTCAAACATATGAAAGTCATCATCAATCAGTCGACTTTCTTC
>CAYMTU010000008.1:0-6195 GCA_964393455.1 uncultured Candidatus Saccharibacteria bacterium | reverse complement strand
GCGTTCAAATCACCTAGCGTTTTACTTCTGATTATCTGACGTTTCTCAGCTAAACCATCAAACTCGGTACGCAGCAATGCTAAAGATTCAGAGAATATTGTATTTTGTTCTGACATAACTTGTCATAATTATACCCCACCATCCTCAAGATTACACGCTGTTTCGAATATGCTTGCTAATCGTCGCTTAACAGATATCATGTTTCACGGTATACTCTTACATATGGCAAACTTTTCATTCGATATAGTATCTGATTACGATAAATCAGAAATGACCAACGTATATGAACAAACCAAGCGCGAACTTGATTCGAGATATGACTTTAAGGGCACATCAGCAGCTATTGACTGGCAAAACGCCGACAAAACTGGCTTTAAAATTACCGGAGACAGCCAGTATCAACTCGATGCGATAATCGAAATTGTAAGGAAGAAACTTGCTGCCAGGGAGCAAAGTCAAAAGCTTCTTGATGTTAGCGGAGAACCAGTAACTAGCAACTTAAAGACAACCTGGGAAGTGCCATTTAAAAAGGGGCTGGATCAGGAAAAAGCAAAAAAGATTACCGCCAAAATACGCGCCGAACTTCCGAAAATAAAAACACAAATCCAAGGAGAAGAAGTTCGCGTAACTAGTAGTAGTAAAAATGATCTGCAGGACGCTATGGCGCTGCTCCGCGCTCAAGATTTTGATTTTCCACTAAGCTTCACTAACTTCCGTTAGTAAATCGTGTTCCATTATTGTTTACATCGTTTGATACATAAATTTGTAGCTAATCGCTCAACAGTTTTTATATAGATTTTACGATAGCTACACGCCGTACAAACATTAGAGGTATACTATACATATGCAGGAATTTCCAGAACTCTTAGAACAAACTAAATCAGTTCTAGAACATAATGATAAGGGCAGCTGGACTATACCAGCAAGTGGGCTATATCCGCATCAGTGGCTTTGGGATAGTTGTTTTATTGCAATAGGACAAAGACACTTTGATGTTAAGCGTGCTCAAATAGAATTACTGAGCTTACTGCGTGGACAATGGGATAATGGAATGCTGCCTAATATGATACTAACGCAAGGAATCATTAATCGTCACAGCCCTGAATTGTGGCGTAGCGATACTTCAGCATTTTCACCCGACAGTATACAAACCAGCGGAATAACGCAACCTCCAATGCTTGCGCAAGCAGTTTATAGTGTCGGAGAAAAGTTATCGTTACCAGAAAGGCGATCGTGGTATAAAAAGATGCTCCCTGCGTTAATCGCATACCATACATGGATGTATAGCGATCGCGACCCGCGTAATGAGGGCTTAATCACCTTACTACATCCCTGGGAGACTGGGTTAGACAATACGCCACCCTGGATGCATAACATCCACCAGAATGCCATCCCGTTATGGATTAGAATAATTCAAAATCTTAAACTAGAAAATATATTTACCCTGCTGAGAAAAGATAGAAAGTATGCGTTACCCGGCGAACGACTCAGCACGATAGACGGATTACTACTTTACAGTTTACAAAGAAAACTTCGATCACAGCAGTACGATACTAGTAGGATACTTCGTCATTCTAAAGTAGCCATTCAAGATGTTACTTTTAATGCTATTTTAATACGAGCAAACACAATTCTAGCTAGTATTGCAAAGACAGTGGGTTACACTTTACCGGAAGATCTATTAAATAACTTTGAACTTTCGAGTACTGCATTCGAACAATTATGGGATGGTTATAACAGACAGTACTATTCACGTTCATACAAATCTCAAAAACTAATTCGCGTAGGATCGATAGGATCTTTGATGGCACTATACGCTGGTTCAATTAGTCCTGAACGAGCAGCATTACTTGTAGAAAATTTACACGATAAAAAATTGTTTGATGCCAAATACCCTGTACCGTCGGTTCCATTAAATTCTAGCTACTTCAAACACCATACGTACTGGCAAGGACCAACTTGGATTAACACAAATTGGCTTCTTGCAGATGGCCTAGATCGCTATGGTTTCAAGTCTGAAGCGCTAGAGATTAGGTCAAAATCCATTGAGCTCGTTACCGAACACGGATCGTATGAATATTTTTCTCCAATTGATGGAACGCCTGCCGGAGCAGATAATTTTAGTTGGACTGCGGCACTAACAATCGATTTCCTTCACCAAAAGTAACTAGTATAGATGTTCAGCTAATTGATTTTGGAGTGATTTCTTCAGCTTTTGAGCTCGTTTTATCAGCTAGTTGCTGAACTTTACTTAGTTTGCGTTCGATTGTTCGACTCTTGGTTGAAGCTGAATCTATTGTTTTTGTAGCTTGTACTAATTTTTCTCGAGTTTTATCTAGTAGATCACCAAATTTTCCAAACTCACCTTTTATGCCTGTGAGAAGCTCCCATACCTGCCCGGTTTGCTCAGCGATAGCGAGCGTTCGAAATCCAAGCTGGTAGCTACTCAGTATCGCAGCAATTGTGGTCGGGCCTGCTATTGTTACTCGATACTCGCTCTGAAGCATTTCAAATAATCCTGGTTCCCGTAAAATCTCAGCAAACATACCTTCAGTAGGAACGTACAGTACGGCAAAATCGGTTGTTTTTGGCGGAGAAATGTACTTAGCTTTAATTGATTTTGCTTCAAGCTTTACTCGGCTTACCATAGCCTTCTGGGCTGTATTCGCTAAAGCAGCATCGCCTTTTTCCTGTGCAACAACCAATCGCTGATAGTCTTCTAGTGGAAACTTAGCATCGATTGGAAGATAGATGAATCCGTCACGTGAACTTTTGTCAGGAAGTTTTATTGCGAAATCTACCAGATCGTTACTGCTAGGATTTACTTTTACCTGCTTAGCGTAATGGTCTTTAATGAACACCTGATCTAGTAAACTCTCTAGCTGTACTTCGCCCCAAGTTCCCCTTGTTTTCACATTGGTTAGCACCCTTTTAAAGTCACTCACATCGCTGGCTAATGTCTGCATTTCACCTAATCCTTTGTGTACAAGTTCCAGGCGTTCGCTTACCATTTTAAAACTCTGACTCAGTCGTTTTTCAAGAGTACTCTGTAATTTTTCGTCAACTGTATGACGCATTTTCTCGAGCTTTTCGGCATTATCTTTTTGCAAAGATTCTAGTCGTGTTTCTACTGTTTTACGAATCTGCTCTAACTTCTCGTCGTTCTTGTCTCTAAGCTGCTCTAATCGTTTATCAAGAGAATCTCGCGTCTGGGTCATACCGCTAGTTAACTCTTGTCGTAATTCTTTATTGGCACTAGTAAATTCCTTGCGATTTCGCATAAATTCATCGCGCATTGCACTATCTAGACCTGATGTATTTTTACGCATTAAAAGAAAAGCGATGAGAATACTATTTACCACTCCGAGAATCACGATAACAATAAGCATAGTTAGTAGTATACGTGAATAACGTACAAGAATGAACTACTCGTCGTAATGAGTCTGCGACGATGTCGTCTCGTTATGAGAATCTTCATCATGGCCTGTATCGATATATCCATGGGCTAATGCAATAGTTCCTGCAACCACAAGAGCACCGAGTATCATTAAAAACGGCTGCAATTCGAATAATCGTTTATTAGACGTTTTTTCATGAATTGTAGGAATAATGTCACTCAGCGCGATGTACAGCAAGAACCCTGCGCTGATACCTAGCAGAACTCCAATGGGTAGATTGCTGTTTGATCCTAACGCAAATGTAATAACAGCAGTAAACGTAGTAGATAGTGCACTAAATATATTAACGAGCAGTACATTACGTCGTCTCATACCTTTATGCAACAAAATTCCGAAATCTCCAATTTCTTGTGGTATTTCGTGAGCTGCAACAGCAAGTGTAGTTACAATACCTGTCGGAACGCTAATAAGAAATGCTGCTGCAATTGCTACACCGTCAAGTGCGTTATGCATGATATCGCCAACAATAATTAACGAAGTTGAGGGATCCTTTTTCTCATGGCTATGGTGGTGGTGGAACCATCTAAGAAATCTTTCAGCAAAAAAGAACAAGAAAATTCCGATAAGAGCAGACGTCATGACTACGCTTGCGCTGGACTCTTCAAGACCATCTGTTAATAGATCTAAAAATACTGCTGCTAGTAGTGCGCCAGCAGCAAATGGTAGCCCATATGTAGCTAGTGCATTCGCAAGCTTTCTGTTGCTGAGCATGAGTATCCCGCCAATGAGTGAAAAAAGTCCACCAATGAGTGAAAAAAAGATTACCTGCGTATATGTAGCCATTAGTTTTTGTTCCTATTTATATGCGTATTTTACAAATTATTTATTATTATCGCAATTTTATCGCAATTTTTGTCAATAATCTGCAAAAGAAGCAGAAATTAAAGGAACCCCTGGTAATACCAAGGGTTCAGGGAAGCCTCACACTTCCTCTAATAGCTTATGCTTGTTTTTAGTACTTTGCAATACTAAATCGTTAAAATCACTTACTTTTAGTAGCTACTTTGGATTTTGTTACGTTCATACCAAAAGCACTGCTAACAAGTGCCCCGGAACCAACGACTCCGACAAAAAACCCTACAAGTATGTTTATTCCTGGAATTACATACAGTGCTAGTACAATCGCAGATCCAGTGAGCATCACGATAAACGGTGAATGTGAGCCACGTATCACCTTACTTCCAACAAAATATGCTGCCACTGGCCCAGAAAGCATTAGAGACATGAGCCATGCAGCTAAGGCTAATCCTGCTAGCGGAATTCCTACGATACTTAATCCGATCAAAAATAGTACGACTGGTGCAACAAACAGCATGGTTAAACCTATCGCAACAACTCGACTTTTACTTGCAGCTATTTGAGAATTCGTTGAGGTGAATAGTTTTGGAAAAAGCAATACCATCGTAAGGGATACAATCATGAGTGCAACAAACATGTAAATAAACAATCCTAGTACATTAAAGCTACCCATTGGATTGCTGTTTTGATCTTTTGGAGGATTTCTTCGATTTACTGAACCATTAATACTGGCACCAGCAGTTTTCGTTAGGTCGGATGAACTGGTGTAATCAATTGAACCCTTTACGTCGGCCGATGGACCTAGGGTAAGACTAGCGTATTTACCACCCAAATTACGTCCAATCTCACCATTTATTGTTGCGGTTTCTGCGCCAATGCTTGCGTCTCGAATAATTGTACCCTGGAGCGACATAGAATTAGCACCAACCAATAAATCCCGTCCGACGATAGCATTATCTTCTAGTGTTACAACTTGACCAGCTAAAGAAACACTGCCCGTTGCATCGGCATTATATGTTACGGTTTGCCCAGCAGCACGTACACTACCATCAACGATCCCGGTTATGCGTAACGTTTGCGCAGCACAAAAAACATCGCCGTTGATTGTGCCTGAAATTGAAACACTTTGTCCTGCGCAAAATAGATCACCATTTACTGTACCGTCGATGACTATTGTCTTTCCTGTTGCAAATAGCATACTATCGACGGTTTGTTCTTTAGCAACCGTCACTAAATCACTAGATTTTACCGTTTGCGCTTTTGCAACACCTACAAAAATAAACAACGACAACAGAGCGCTAAGCCCTACAATTACAAGACTTTTTCTTTTCATACTGTACCCCTCACTTATATAGCTATACTGTAGCAATAAATTCTAAAAGTATACAGAGCGAAAGGTTATTTATGCACTGATTACTTTTTCCCATGGTAAGTTCGTCTTGCCAAAGTGACCATACGCGCTCGTTGTTTGATATATTGGACGGCGAAGATCTAATTTTGTAACAATACCCTTTACACTAGCATCGATCAAACTTTCAGCAAATTTTTCTATTTCTGTCTGAGATTTTAAGCCTGTTCCAAATACATTAATAGTCTTCATGAGTGGCTTAGACTGACCGATTACGTAAGCAAGTCCTACTTCACATTTTGTTGCGAATCCTTTAGCGACAATATTCTTTGCAATGTAGCGTGCCGCATAGGCCCCTGACCTATCTACCTTGCTAGGGTCTTTTCCACTAAATGCTCCGCCGCCAACACGTGCGTACCCTCCATAGGTATCAACTACTATTTTTCGTCCGGTAAGACCGGCATCACTGTCTGGACCTGGAATATGCCATAGGCCTGTTCCGTTTACAATAAGTGATTCTATGTTTATTGAGTACGCATACTTTTTTAGGGTAGGTTTTACTACGTGGTCATATATAGCCTGTTTAACATC
>CAYMTU010000007.1:0-22022 GCA_964393455.1 uncultured Candidatus Saccharibacteria bacterium | reverse complement strand
ACTGTCGAAGCTTGGACAAAGTTTGGTTCAACCTTTAATTCATCTTCTTCGAATAATCGACAAACGGTAGTTGATAAGGGTAGCTACTCACTTTACTACGATGAGCAAACTGGAAAAGCCACCTATGAACTAGCAAATGCAGGGGTTACTTCATGGACGCAACGTGCAGGAAACGATATTAATCGTTCTTGGGATCTAAACGGTAAGCAAGACGTTCGTGCCCAGGTTGCCATTGGATCTGATGTCTATGCGGGGCTCGGAACAGCTACATCAGATGCGGAAGTGTGGAAATGGGACGGGAGTGTATGGGCGCAAATTGGTGGTGATGGCCGGAATAGCAGTTGGGCAGACGGAACGTACGAGTCCGTGCGTTCATTAGCTGTCGAAGGTACGACATTGTATGCTGGGCTCGGCGATACTGCAGGTGACGGCGAAGTATGGAGCTGCGATACAACGACGAACTGTATTTCGTGGACCAAAATCGGCGGTGACGGACTAAACTCAGGCTGGCTTTCTGCTACGTATGAGACGGTAGATAGTATGGCTGTCGTTGGAGGTAGCTTGTACGCTGGTTTAGGTGCAAGTGCACAAGATGCTGAGGTCTGGCGATGGAATGGGTCATCGTGGACTAAAATCGGCGGTGACGGTGTGAATCCTGGCGGTGGTATATCGTGGGCGGCTGCAGATAATATCGAAACAGTTTTTAGTATGACTACAGATGGTAATGATTTGTACGTTGGATTAGGGGCAAGCGCAAATGACGCTGAAGTGTGGCGTTTTAGGCCAGGTACAAACGCTTGGACTAAGTTGGGCGGTGATAGTGTTAATCCTGGCGGTGGTGCATCGTGGGGTGCAAACTATGAATATGTACTATCACTGAATATTCTAAGCGGAAACCTATATGCCGGTCTCGGTCTAACGGCAGATGATGCCGAGGTGTGGCGTCTAAATTTAGGCACCAATACTTGGACTAAAATAGGTGGAGATACACTCAATAGCAGTTGGGCTAGTTCAACTTTTGAAGGGGTATACTCACTTGCAAATGATGGAACTAATATTTATGCCGGTCTCGGGAGTTCTACAGGAGATGCCGAGGTCTGGCGTTGGAATGGGAGTACATGGTCAAAGCTAGGCGGTGATAGTGTAAATACATCATGGGCAACCGGCAGTGTTGTTTGGTCTATGACTAATGTTGGAACCACCGTATTTGTGGGGCAATCAAACAACTCGACGGGAAACGCAGAAATGTGGACGGTGAATGGTACTACTTGGACGCGAAATGGTGGCATGTATATAAATAAGTCATGGGGTTACTTTGGTACTGAAAACGTAGAGGTCATGACACCCTATAACGGAAAACTATACGCTGCACTCGGTAATAATACGGCAGGCGATGCGACGGTTTGGGAATATGATGGCACAACTTGGCGAATTGTAGGAGGACAGGGTATTGATGGATCCTGGGCTCATTCACTCATAGAAAATGTCTACTCTATGGTGACGTACAAGGGTAACTTGTATGTTGGAACCGGACTTACTGCTGGTGACGGTGACGTCTGGCGCTACAATGGTAGTAGCTGGACTCAAGTTGGCGGCGATGGGTTAAATAGCGGTTGGTCTGGAGCGGGGTACGAAGGAGTGTATTCCCTCGGAGTGTACAATGGTAACTTAATTGCAGGTCTTGGTGCATCTGCTCAAGATGCCGAGGTCTATAGTTACAACGGAACATCGTGGTCTAAAATTGGTGGCGATGGTGTAGCATCGTCATGGTCGGCAGCTAGTAACATTGAGGTTGTGAATACCATAAGTGTTTATGCAGGAAATCTGTATGTTGGCCTTGGCAACTCAGCCGGCGATGGAGATGTATGGCGCTACAACGGAACCGCGTGGTTGCAAGTTGGCGGCGATGGATTAAATTCTAGCTGGCCGGTCAGTACCTACGAGAATGTAAACAGTATGTCCGTATACGACAATAAGCTTGTGGTGGGACTGGGTGATACAACGGGTGACGCCGAAGTCTGGACCTATAACGGTACTACCTGGTCGCAAATCGGTGGTGACGGCTTAAACGCTGGTTTTGGTGGGGCAAGTGGTTACGACTATGAGCGAGTTCGCTCGCTTACCGTATATAACGGCAATCTGTACGCAGCGACCGGAAGTGACACTGGTGATGGAGATGTATGGCAATGGAATGGTACTGCCTGGAGTCTAATTGGGGGGCATGGTGTCAATGCTTCGTGGGATATTAACACTGCTGAGGATGTTTTTACGCTGACTGTTTATAAAGGTAAATTGTATGCTGGTACTGGCTTCTCGACCAACGTAGATGCGGCAGTGTATAGCTATGGAAATAACGGCTTTCTGCAATCATCGACTACCTCACAAGATACTAATTGGCATCATATTGCCGCATCGTACGACGGTTCTACGATGAGATTGTACATAGACGGAACCCTAGATGCTAGTGCGTCCATCGGTCTGACAATGCCTGATACGTCTAATAGTTTAATGATCGGGAATGACCTAGGGTCATACGCCGATGGCATCGGGACCGGCCACTTTGACGGCCAGTTAGATGAGATACGAATCTCTAATAATGTAAGAACTGGCTTTACGACTAAACCATTTGCAACTGGACCTCAAACCATGCAATTAGCCAACGCAGTTCGAAAGAATGGTGTGCTTGGTTGGGAGAGTTTTGCAACCAACGAAACGACAAACGGCGGTACAATAACCTATCGATTGAGCGATAATGAGGGAAGTACCTGGAAATATTGGGATGGAAGTGCTTGGGTAGTCTCAAGTTCGACCAATCAAGCAAACTCCGCAGCTGTCATAAATAGTACTATCGCATCGTTCCCTGCATCTTTTTCTGGGCTGCAGTGGCAGGCAATACTCGATGGTGACGGTGATCAACAGGTAACATTGAACAGCGTTTCTATCGGCCTGAACTATGATGCCGATGATCCTAGTAGCAATGCCGCAAACGTAAAGGGTTATAAAACAAACGGTGGCTCCGAGATTACGAGCAATAGTTGGACCAATGGAGCATCTCCATACTTTAGCTGGGATGCTGCTTCTGACGCAGGCTCAGGAATAAAAGGCTACTGTTTGTACCTTGGTACTTCTAGCTCAGCAAATCCGGTAACTACTAAGGGTCTTTTGGGCACGAGTCCAGTAAATACCGGCGGGAATTGTCAATTTATGGTGAGTACGACGAGCATTGATCTTGCAACGGTAGGAAATCTTGCCAGTCCGCTTACGACCAGTAACAGCCCGTACTATTTAAATGTAAAAGCAATTGATAATGCGGGTAATATATTTCCGACCAATGATCAATTTCAATTCCGATTCGATAATACCGCCCCATCTAACCCCGGATTTATAAGTGCACCATCAGGTTTTATAAATACAAAAGCTGCGACATTCACTTGGCCAACGTCAGGTGGTCAAGAGCCAAGTGATGCAAACTCCGACATTGCAGGAATGCAGTATAAAATTAATAACAGTAGCTGGTATGGAGATGCTCATATTGGAACTGGTGATATGACTGACTTACTCACAAATGATGGAGTATATGCAACCGTAGATCCACCTGATTACGATAATATTCAGGAGGGAATTAACACCGTTTACTTCAGGACTTGGGATAATGCTGGTAATGTCACGAGTACGTATGTCTCGGCTGCCCTAAAGGTAAATACCAGTGGAGCACCGAACGAGCCACAAAACGTTAGCGCATCACCGAGTAGTAACACTACTAATTCATTTGCTTTTGACTGGGATGCTCCGAGTACTTTTGTCGGTAACGAGAATAATCTGACCTATTGCTACACCATTAATGTTACTCCTTCAGTGTCAAACTGTACGTTCACATCAGCGGGTGTGACTAGTTTGGGTTCCGGCCCGTATGCTACGCAGCCCGGAGTTAATACATTTTATGTTGTCGCACGTGATGAATCGAGCAGTATCAACTACGCAAACTTCGCCAGCGTGAATTTCTCGGCAAATACCCCAAGCCCAGGGATTCCTTTAAATGTTGATATTGTCGATGTATCGATAAAGACAACGAGTAACTGGCGGTTAGCACTTACGTGGGAGCAGCCAACGTACGTAGGAGCTGGAATAGCAAGCTATAAGGTGTATAGAAGTATAGACAATAGTAGCTTTAGTTTTATAGGATCTAGCTCTAGTACAACGTATATTGACGCGAACCTAAGCCAGCAGATCTATTACTACAAAGTTAGAGCCTGCGACAGCACTAATAACTGTGGTGCAGATACGTCGTCAGTAAACCTATTGCCAACTGGCAAATTCACCACTCCTTCAACACTTACGTCGCAGCCAACTGCTACAAACATAACAACCAAGAAAGCTCGCATAAATTGGACTACCGACAGAACGAGTGATAGTAAAATATCAATCGGTACAACAAGTGGTAGCTATAGTCCATCAGAGGTGGGAAATTCTGATCAAGTCACATCTCATAGCATCGATCTCGATAATCTTGCTGCAGGCACAACCTATTACTACAAAGCAAAGTGGACTGACGAAGATGGTAACACGGGGAGTAGTCAGGAGTTTAGTTTTACGACATCCCCAGCGCCACAATTAAAAGAGGTTGAAACGTTAAGCACTACATTAGCAGGAGCTACCGTACGATTTACTTCTCGCGAAGCGGTAAAGGTAAACATATACTACGGTCAAAGCGAATCATTTGGTGGTGTTAAGTCGATTAACACATCAATTACAGAGTCTACGTACTCCTTTAGTTTAGATGGATTAGCTGATGGAACGAAATATTTTTACAAATTAAGTTCCTTTGATTCAGAAGGTAATGAATATGAAGGAAATATCTTCTCATTTAGTACACCACCAAGACCACGTATCAGTAACTTACGGTTCCAGCCAATTCAAGGTGAGCCTACGAGTACTCAGAAAATTACCTGGAATACAAACGTGCCAACAAGCTCGAATGTTACGTACGGAAAAATTAATAACGCTGGGATTGAAGTTAGTGATTCTGTTTTGAAAGTTGACCATGAAATTGTTATAAAAGATCTTGAAGATGATAGTGAGTACTTTATTGTTACGCAAGGTCGTGATAAAGATGGTAATCTTTCAACTTCTGATCGACAGACATTTAAAACTGCACTTGATACGCGCCCTCCTAGGGTTCGTGATATTACCGTAGAGGTTAGTATTAAGGGGACGGGCGCTGAGGCCAGAGGTCAGGTAGTGGTGTCGTGGAGAACCGATGAACCATCGACGAGTCAGGTAGCGTATGCCGAAGGATCTGATGCGGTGGTATTTAATAATAAGTCAGCACTGGATTCAAAATTGACAACCGACCACCTCGTAATAGTTTCTGATCTTCCCACGAGCAAACTGTTCAGCATCAAACCACTTTCGAAAGACAAAGCTGGGAATGAGGCTGGCGGTGATGTTCAGTCTGCGATTGTTGGCAAAGCATCTGACAGTGTGCTGACAATCATTTTAAATACGTTACAGAAAATATTTGGTGTATGATGACTGATAATACGACACTCATTACTGCAACAAATATAGCCCAATCATTCGTAGTTGGAGATGAGACGATTGACGTTCTCAAAAATGTAAATTTTAACATTAAGGCCAATACGTTTAACATTCTGTATGGGCCATCTGGGAGCGGTAAGTCAACGCTACTAAATATTCTAACCGGTCTCCAGAAGCCAACAAAAGGATCTATCAAGTTCAGCAATGAAGATGTGTATAGTTTTAAACCTAATGATCTTGCTCGTTTTAGAGCTCATCGTATTGGTTTTGTATACCAACAAAATTTTTGGGTAAAAAGTCTTAATGTTCTCGAGAATGTTTCAATGCCTCTATATTTTCTTGGCTACACTCGACCTAAGGCAGCTCCAATAGCCATGATTGCTTTAGAAAGAGTAGGTATGCAAAGTTATGCTAAAAAACACCCCTCATTTTTGTCTGGTGGTGAGCAGCAGCGAATAGCTATGGCCAGAGCTCTCGTTAATGATCCATTATTTATTATCGCAGATGAACCAACGGGAAGTCTCGATAGTACTAACGGTGACAAAATAATGAAGTTGTTGCAAAACTGTAGAGATGAATTCAAGCGCACGGTCATACTTGTGACACATAACATGGAGTACCTTCCACTAGCTGACCATTTACTACATATTGAAGACGGTCATGTTGATGATATGCTCAACGACGATATAACTGCCACGACGAATAAACTTATGGATGAGATGAGAAGTCGTATCGATAGACTCATTAAAGCGAGGAAAGTAACAAAATGAATAGTACATCTCGCAGTAACGCATCGACGTTTTCGAAATTTCCTAAAAAAAAGACCCACTATACTGCAGTTCCACTTAGGATTTTATTGCATATTGCATTCTCAAATATTATGCATAAAAAACTACGTTCTGCACTTACCATATTGGGTGTAATTATTGGAATTGGTTCGATATTCTTTTTACTGTCCTTTGGTATTGGACTTCAAGAACTCGTTTCTAAGCAGGTCGTTGGTGATGAGTCGATAAAATCCATAGAAGTTACTACACCTAATTCACGAATAATAAAATTAAATGAAGAAGCTGTAAATAAGTTACGAACTTTTGCGCATGCCGATAAAGTTGGAACACTATTTTCTTTCCCGAGTAGTGTCGGGCTTAAGGGTGGAGCATCGGGAAGTATCGTTTACGGAGTTGATAAGAACTATGTTGACATGACTACTTTTAATTTAGTTTCGGGACGATTGTTAAATGAAAATGATAATCAAGCCGCATTTGTTAGCCAAGGAACCCTGAAGGCACTAGGCATAGATGATCCTAAGGCTGCAATAGGACAGACGATTAGTCTAACGGTGCCGCTCAATAATGTCGAGGCTAAGAAAAAGCCAATAAAAGGGCAGTATGAAATTATTGGTGTTACAGACTCAAAGAATGGAACTGAAGTATATATTCCTAGCCATGTATTTCTAACTGCCGGTGTTGTGGCGTATTCTCAGACAAAAATTATTGCAGATAATACTAAAAATGTGAGCCAACTAAGAAAGCAGATTGAAAGTTCAGGGTTCGAGACAACTTCTCCGATAGATACGCTTGATCAAATAAATCAAATATTTAAATTTTTTAATTTTATGCTTGTTGGTTTTGGGGCGATAGGCATGATTGTTGCCGTGCTCGGAATGTTTAACACCTTGACTATTTCACTACTAGAGCGCACACAAGAGATCGGACTTATGATGGCCCTTGGCGGCAGAAACTCTGATATGAGGAAGCTATTTATTTTTGAAGCGTTGTTACTTTCGGTAGCTGGGGCGGCAACAGGAATTATTCTGGCTGTGCTAGCAGGGTTTGGAGTGGATGCATATATGAACCACTTTGCTCAAAATAGAGGGGTGTCGGATGGTTTTAGCTTATTTTCAACCCCGCCGCTCGTAGTTGTGGGTTTAATGGGATTTATGGTAGTGGTTGGCTTAATGGTGGTATATATTCCTGCACGGAGAGCGCAGAAAATTAGTCCAATTGATGCACTACGGCGAGAATAGTTGCCTCGGTCTTCTATATGCTTTGCTCTAGCATGAGCTTATGTTTAAATAGGTATAGATATTGTATTTGGCAGAAGGTTTATCAAAAATTATTGAAAAAAGTATAAAAAGTAGAAAATGACAAAAATTATTGCGGTTCTTAATCAAAAAGGTGGTGTAGGTAAGACTACTACCGTAATTAACGTTGCTGCCTATTTAGCGAAATCAGGTAAGACTGTCTTAGTAGTGGATCTTGATCCGCAAGGAAATGCAACAAGCGGATTAGGAGTTGATAAACAAACACTAGATAGTACGGTCTATGATGTACTATTTGGAGTAATTCCATCAGCCACGCTTATAAAAGATACTTCTATTGCTGGACTCCACATTATGCCTACTAACTCACAGCTTGCTGCGGCAGAAGTAGACTTAGCTAATGAAACGCATCGAGAGTTTAGACTTAAGCAGGCGCTCGAAAATCTCGATTACGATTATATACTTATTGATTGCCCCCCGTCTTTAGGGTTACTGAGTCTCAATGCACTTACTGCTGCTGATCTAGTTTTGGTTCCGGTACAGGCGGAATACTATGCGCTGGAAGGACTCGGTCAGTTGCTAGATGTCATTCAGCGAGTACGTGCCGGATTGAACCCTAGACTTGCATTGCTGGGAATTGTAATTACGATGTACGATGCACGTACTTCGCTATCTGACCAGGTAGTTAAGGAAGTTAAGAAGCATTTTGGTGCGAAAATGTTGAACACAATTATTCCTCGAAATGTGAGACTTGCTGAAGCACCTAGTTTTGGGAAATCAATTCTTGAGCACGATAAATGGTCAAAAGGTGCACGGAGCTATAAAAATCTTGCTAAGGAGATTCAAAAACATGTTGGATAAATTTCGATCTATTAATTATGCATGCGAAAGGATTATTGTATGAGTTCGAGTAAGTTGGGTAGAGGCTTTGATTCACTAATACCGCAGAACTTTGATTCATCTATTCTAATTCCCGAGGAAGAAAAAATTATTAAGATCCCGGTCGATATGTTGATGGCAAATCCAGAGCAGCCACGAACTCATTTTGACGAAGAGTCCCTCAATGAGCTGGCAAAATCTCTAAAACGTCACGGAGTACTGCAGCCGCTAGTTGTTACCCCAAATGGTGACAAGTACTATCTAATTGCAGGGGAGCGAAGATGGAGGGCAGCTAAAATTGCTAACATACCATCAGTACCAGCTATAGTACGTTCATCAGAGCAACTAGAGCGATTAGAGCTTGCACTCGTAGAAAATGTTCAGAGAGTAAACCTTTCTCCTCTTGAGCAAGCAGTGTCAATTCAATATCTTCACGAACAATTCAGCTTAGATTATAAGGAAATCGGTAATCGTCTAGGGAAGGCTCCTACAACTGTACAGAATACGGCACGTTTGTTGCAGCTACCTGCAAAAGTACAAGACGCATTACGATCGAAACAGATATCAGAAGGACATGCGCGAGCAATTCTTTCACTCAAAGATGAAAAAGACCAGCTTCAATTTTTGTCGCTCATAGTAAAGAATAATTGGTCGGTTCGACAGGCTGAGCGATATGCTTTGGCTCACAAAAAAGGAGTAAGAACCTCCAGTTCAGCCGTTAAGAAAGTTGCAACTTCAAACCCTCAAACAGAAAAACTTTCAAAAATACTTAAAGTACCTGTATCGCTAAAAAGAACTGCGAAAGGTGGAAAACTAGAGATTAGTTTTAAATCAGAAGCACAGCTTAAAAGAATTATTGCCCTTATTTCTAGTAAATAGATACACCTGAAATATTTGTTTTTAGCTAAAATTTCTGACCCTTGTTAAAAGGGTAGACACGTAACGATAATTTGCCGATTACATCCTCCAACGGAATGGGGCCAAATGATCTTGAATCAAGAGAGTTCGGACGATTATCTCCACTGACGAATATTTTATTTTCCGGAATTTTAAATCTTGCAATTTCGCCGGACGTGTTAGTGATGACTTTTCCGTAATCTGCTTTGTCAGGATTAAAGCCATTTGGGTTATCTTTATTGTATACAGTGTAAGCATTATCTTTTAATGCTATCTCTTCTCCAGGCAATGCGATCACTCGTTTAATGAGCTGTCTTGATTGTCCTGTTCCGGTGCTATCACCTTCATTTAGTGTAAAGATAATAATATCTCCTCGTTTAGGGATGTAATCCCTTCCAGTTAGACGTGAAATAGTTTTGGGTAGCTTATACACAATAAGTCGGTCTTTATTCTGTAGAGTTGTTTCCATGCTTGGACCATCAACTTCGTAAGATTGGAACACGAACGCGGTAAGACTCAGAGCAATGAGGGGTGCAATTATAAGTATTGCTACCGTTGATATTATCCCTTTTATGCCTTCTTTTTTTGTTTCCTGATCTTCTTGATTAGACTCTTCGTTTTCCAAGAGAATACTCGTTCCATCAACGGTATTTTCTGTAGCACCTCTGTTGTCTTCAGGTGTGTTTATTGGTGTTTGTTGCATCGGATTATCGTTACCCATAGACTACTACTATACGGGAATTTATTGCTATATGCACACGATAATCATAATCGGCGTAGTCATGAAAACGTTAAGCATATTTTAAGGGTATTTGGTATAATTTAGTAGTATCGCTGAAAATTTACAGATTATGCTAAAAAATACTTTTGCACCGTGAATTACCGAATCAATGTAAATGTAAGCAGGATAATTACAGGAGTATAATGGGACAAATTACCTCAAAAATTAAACCAGCAGCAGGTTTCTCTCACTTTATTCATATCGCATTAACATTTCTTTTGCCTGTACTTTTATTTATTTTTGTAAGAACTGGATTTGTGCAAATTGCTGCGGCAATCATAGTACTTAGCAAGTGGAGAATGTTCGCAGTAAAGCCACGACACTGGCCAGCTAACATACGGGCTAACGCAGTCGATATCGTAGTGGCATTTTCGGTACTTATATTTATGGCACACACTGACTCACAGATGCTTCAACTATTGTGGGCAGTAGGCTATGGATTTTGGTTACTAACAATCAAACCGCTAGCAACTACCCTTGGAGTATCTTTGCAAGCACTCATCAGTCAGACACTTGGACTTACAGCATTATTTATTGCCTGGGGGGACGCACCGTTAGGGCTGCTTGTCATAGGTGCATGGGTTGTAGCTTATGCAGCGGCTCGTCACTTTTTTGCTAGTTTTGAAGAAAGTATGGCACGATTTTTATCAGGTGTGTGGGCATATTTTGCATCGGCAGTCGTATGGATATTAAGCCATTTATTAACTTTTTATGGTCCAATAGCCATGCCTGCTTTATTGCTGTCGGTAATTGGATTTGGATTAGGTACCATGTACTATTTAGACAAATCAGATAGAATGTCCGTCTTGTTGCGCCGTCAGGTAGTGTTCGTTATGGTCTCTATTGTGACGATTGTAATTGTTCATTTTTTTGTAGCAGGAGTTAAGACAGTTTAAGTAAGAAGTAATGAATTATATAAGGAGAATATGAAAAGTAATACACAGCAAATAACTGCAACCACAAAATCTAGTAAAAAAGAAACTAAACGTTCAGCAGGTTCATCAAAACTTAGCGTTGAAAAAATAATTCTTGTACTCATTTGTTTGGTGGCAGGATTCTTCGGAGGAGTACTTGGAAATGCTGAATCGCGAACTAATTCTAACGTTACATCAAATGTTCAAAAACAAATTATATCGAATGAGAGTCAACTCATTAATCAGATCGTAAAAGACGTAGGACCAAGCGTAGTATCTGTGAATGTTATTGGTACCTCATCTGCTAATAGTTTTTTTGGTCCTCAAAACGTTCAGCAACAAAGTTCTGGTACCGGAGTTATTTTGAGTGCCGATGGAATAATAATCACCAACAGGCACGTTATACCATCAGGTACAACTGAAGTCAGTGTTACCTTATCGGATGGCACTACTTTAGACAACGTTGATGTTATTGGTAGGACGAATGAATCAGATCCTCTTGATGTCGCCTTCTTGAAAGTTAATGACAAAAAGGGTAAAACATTGCAGCCTGCCAAGCTAGCCGATTCTAGTAAGGTGCAAGTAGGGGACAAGGTAGTAGCAATTGGAAACGCCTTAGGACAATTTCAGAATACTGTAACATCTGGAATAATCTCTGGATATGGCCGTAGCGTTGAGGCGGGCGATGAAAGTGGTGGTTCTACAGAGACGTTGCAGAATTTATTTCAAACCGATGCATCAATTAATCCTGGCAATTCGGGTGGTCCGCTTGTAAATATGAATAGCGAAGTTGTCGCTATAAATACGGCGGTTGCTGGAAATGCTGAGAATATTGGTTTTGCTATTCCAATAAACGACATTCAAGGATTAATTAGTAGTGTACTGAAAGAAGGTAAGCTCGTTCGTCCATACCTTGGGGTGAGATTTGTTTCGCTGACTGATGATATCGCCTATCAGTATAATCTTGATGTTAAAAGAGGAGCATATCTTGCACCTTCACAGGGACAATCGACAGTTCTACCAGATAGCCCTGCTGATAAAGCTGGGTTAAAGGAAAAAGACGTCATCGTAAAAATTAATGATACAAAGATTGACGAGAATAATAGCCTTACATCTGTATTGGGAAGGTATTCCGTTAATGATACGGTTACACTAACTATTGTTCGAGATGGTAAAGAGCAGACGGTTAAAGCTACACTCGAAGCTGCTCCCCAACAGTAACGTCTAATCTTCGAATTGAAATTTTTGAACAAAGCCTTGAGTATTGATTAGTCTTAGGCCGTATTTCTTGGAGTATGAACGTACTGAATTATGTTGGCGTGGCTCAGATTCTAGCACTATATATCCCTTCGAGTGAAGTAATTTGTGTTTTCGTATTTGCGTAATTAGTTTCTTGATTAAAAGTAGCCCATCATCTTCTGCGTATAGCGCGAGTTTGGGTTCGAATGCTGTTTCTGGAGAGACATATTGCGAATCTGAAACATAGGGTAGGTTAGCAACGATAACGTTGTAGGTCTGTTGCGCGCTTTCTAGTAAATCTCCTTGAAGAAAATGAACATTAGCCTGAAGTAATTGGCTATTTTTCTTCGCAATTTCTAGTGCCTCAGCGTTAATATCGTAGGCGTCTACTCTTGATTTCGGCAACTCAATAGCTAAGGTAATCGCAAGAATTCCTGAACCAGTACCAACGTCAGCGATTCTAGAACCTTCTTCTAGGTTCAGAGCAACAACTTCATCAATTATGACCTCACTCTCTGGTCTAGGAATGAGTACGGCGTTAGACATAATAAACTCTCTGCCATAGAACTCTTTTTTGCCTATGATGTAGGCTATTGGTTCTCGTTTTTGCCTACGATCGAGCGATTCATCAAGCAGTTGCAGTGCTTTATTGGGGATTACTTCATCTAGATGGGTCAAGATAGTTACTCTTGATTTGCCTAAAACATATTCTAGAAGCATAAGGCTATCGAGTCGTGCAGAATCGATTCCCGAGGATTGTAGTAACGCGGTACTTTTAGTGATCCACTCAGCTATTTTCATCATGTATCAAATGCTGTTCGTAAGCCTGTAGTGCCTCGCAAAGGTCATCTATATCACCACTGAGGGCACCAGGAATATTGCTTCGACTAAATCCAATACGGTGGTCGGTAATTCGATCTTGAGGAAAGTTATACGTTCGAATTTTTTCGCTTCTATCACCAGAACCTATGAGTTTCTTACGAGAGTCAGACAGCTGTTTTTGTTCCTCATCAATTTTAATCTGAAGTAATCTTGAACGGAGTACACCCATGGCTTTATCTTTGTTCTTGATCTGTGATTTTTCATCTTGGCACGTTACAACCAGACCAGAAGGGATATGGGTTATACGAACAGCTGAATCAGTTGTGTTAACACTTTGGCCGCCGTGACCGCTACTTCGATACACATCAATACGAAGATCGTTTGGGTTTATCTCCACATCGGTTTCTTCGGCTTCTGGCAAAACCGTCACCGTGACAGTACTTGTATGAATTCGCCCCTGCGATTCCGTACTCGGTACACGTTGTACACGGTGCACTCCTGCCTCAAATTTCAATGCCTTATATACGTCTACACCTCGCACGGCGAAGACCACTTCCTTGAAACCGCCAACTTCACTCGGGCTTTCGCTGATGAGTTCGATTTTGAAGTTTTTCGTTTCGCTCCACCTCGTATACATACGAAATAGATCACCGGCGAATAGGCTTGCTTCATCACCGCCAGCTGCCCCACGGATTTCGACAATGGCGTCTCGTTCATCGTTGGGATCTTTCGGTGTAAGAAGGGTACTTAAATCATCCTCGACTTTAAGTAGCTGCTCGTTTACGGTCACGAGTTCATCTTTTGCCATTTCAGAAATCTCAGCGTCAGAATCTTGCGAAAGCAACAGAGCCTCTTTTTTATTAGCTTCAAGGCTAGTCTTTTGCTTAAAAAGTTCAAGTATTTTTTCAAGTTCGCTACTCCGTTTAGCTAACTTTGGATAATTTTTCGTACTAAAAATAGCCGGATCTTCCAGTTTTTGTTGGAGTTCGGCGTATTCTCTCTTTAGGCTATCTTCTTTGCTATCCATAGTATTCCTCATCAGTATAAAAGAAAACAGCCAGAACTGTAAGGTTCTGGCTGTTTAAGTAACATACAATTATTTAGTTGTCGCGTCTGCTTTGGTTGTTTCTACGGTATCGGCGTTCTTTCGAACTCGTACTTTGTTTGCTTTACTGATTACCGCTTCTTTGCGTTTAGCTGCAGCTTCTTGGCGCGCTTTGAATCGATCAACACGTCCTTCGATGTCGATCATTTTTTCTTGTCCAGTAAAGAAGGGGTGTGATGCACTGCTGATGTGTACGGTAACGAGCGGATATTCTTTTCCATCTAACGTAACTGTCTCGTCAGTTACAACGGTAGATTGAGTCAAGAAAGTTGCATCGTTATTAAGGTCCTTAAATACAACGGGTCGGTAATTCTTTGGGTGTAGTTCTTTTTTCATAATCAGAGTCGAATTATACACATCAGGGGTCAATTCGTCAACATAGTTTGCATGGAGGGTGAATGGCACTGATTAAAATGAAGTAAGTTCTGTTATGACTGATCGTTATTTACAGATAGAGCCGTATCTGTTACTATAGAAGTACTATTTATTAAGCAAGTAGTCGCGGGCAATCCTCCTTATGTATCTTTCCACGGATGCAATAGGTAAGCGACTTCTGAAGTGAAAGGATTTTATCAAATGGCTACAGAAGTAGACGTTAAGGCATTATTGCAAGCTGGTGCGCATTTTGGGCACAAAACAAGTCGTTGGCACCCTAAGATGGCGCCGTACATACATAGTAAGCGTGATGGTACCCATATCATTGACCTTACTAAGACCGTCGAGGCCTTAGAAGAAGTTTTACCGTTTATCACTAAAACGGTGTCTGAAGGCAAACAAATCTTATTTGTCGGCACGAAAAGACAAGCAAAAGATATTGTTCAGGCCGCCGCCAAAGAGGCAAATATGCCTTTTGTAACTGAACGATGGCTGGGAGGCATGCTTACCAACAAAAAGACTATTGGTGAACGAATCAAGCACCTTAAAGATCTTGAAGCAAAGATGGAAAGTGGTGCTTTAGAATCAAAGTACAATAAACTTGAAATTCAACGATTCCAAGAAGAAATTGATTCAATGAACTTTATCTATGGTGGTATTAAAGATCTTGCCGCTCGTCCCGGTGCAGTATTTGTAGTAGACGTTATTAATGAGACAAATGCACTCAATGAAGCTAAAAAATTAGGACTAAAGACTATTGCAATTGCCGATACCAACGTTGATCCAAGCGATATTACGTATCCTATTCCTGCTAATGATGACGCCATCAAGACGATTCAGTTAATACTCGACTATATCCTAGCAGCTATAGCTGAGGGTAAGGCAAAACAAAAGGCCCCCAAGGTAGAAGAAAAAATAGAAGGAGAAAAATAAATGAAAGTATCAATCGATGATATTAAGCGACTAAAAAGTCTTACGGGCGTAGGTCTTACCGACGCAAAGAAAGCACTAGAAGAGGCTGATGGCGATTTCGATAAAGCACTCGAAGCAATGCGAAAAAAGGGGCTCACTAAAGCCGAGAAGCGGGGTGAACGTGAAGCAAGAGCTGGAAGTATTGGAACTTACAATCATGATGGAAGAATAGGCGTACTCGTTGAAGTGAATTGTGAAACCGATTTTGTTGCTCGTACTGATGATTTTGCTGAGCTAGTTAAAGATGTGGCCATGCACATAGCGGCTGCTTCACCTGAATTTGTCAGTAGCGACAATATTCCGAGTAATGTTCGCGAAGCTAAAAAAGTTGAGTTTAGCGAAAAAGCTAAAGAGGATGGTAAGCCAGAAAACATGATTGAGAATATTGTTGAAGGCATGCTTAAGAAACACTTTGCAGAACGCTGTTTACTTGACCAGCCATTCATCAAGAACCCTGACCAAACGGTTGGAGAACTTGTAAAAGATGCCAATGCACGGATGGGTGAGAATATCGTAGTACGACGTTTTAGTCGTTTGGCACTCGGCGAACTAGCGTAAGCTATACATTGCTTTAGCGTTTATCTACAGTTAAGTAGATGCATAAAAATGCTATACTTTAGAGGCATTATATAAGGGAGAATTATGGGTCCACAACAAGAAGTAGAGCAAGCAAAATCTAAATTTAACCACGCCTTACAGCATTTCCAGAATGAATTAAAAAAACTGCGTACCGGACGAGCTAATGCAAGCATGCTTGACGGTGTAATGGTAGTTGCCTATGGCGTACCAACACCACTTAATCAAGTTGCTACTATTACCGCACCCGAAGCACAACTCTTACAAATAACTCCTTTCGACCCCAGTAATCTGCAAGCTATCGTAAGTGCTATTAGAGATAACCAGGCATTAGGATTAAATCCATCAGATGATGGAAGGGTCGTTCGAGTACCTGTTCCCGCATTAACCGAAGAACGTCGGAGGGATATCAGTAAACAGGTTGGATCAAAGATGGAAGAATGCATGATATCAATGCGTAATATTCGTCATGATGCTTTAGATGCCATTGAAAAGGCTAAAAAAGACAAAGAGATAGGTGAAGATGATGCTAAAAGACTTACAGCAGCAGTCGATAGTGCAATGAATAGTGCAAAATCTTCTGCAGAAGGTCATGCAAAAGCAAAAGAACAAGAAATAATGACCGTTTAGTGATACTGCGAGCAGTAAATCGAGTATAATAGTAAGAATGTCACAATTAAACCACTCAAAAGTACCTAAACATCTTGGACTCATCTTAGATGGTAATCGACGATGGGCAAACTCACAGAATATTCCTACGTTGGAAGGTCATCGGAAAGGGTATGAGAATTTAAAGGGTATAGTATCAACGGCATTTGAAAGTGGAGTTGAGTACATTTCAGCGTACATTTTTTCGACTGAAAATTGGAGCAGAAGTAAAGAAGAAGTAGCCTACTTAATGCGCTTGCTACTTTGGATTGCTAAAAATGAAATAGAAGAATTCAACAAACAAAATGTTCGTGTTCGATTCTTGGGTGAAGAGACTAATCTTTCTAAAAAAGTTATAAATGCAATGCGTAATGCAGAAGAAAAGACGAATGAAAATAGCGGTGGTACATTGCTGCTATGTCTTAATTATGGTGGCCGACAAGAAATTGCGAGTGCTGTAACAAAAATGCTTAAAGAAAAAGCTGATATAAATGAAATATCCCCAGAAATGATTAGTGAGTATATATATGAGCCTAACGTTCCTGACGTAGACTTAATTATTCGAACATCAGGGGAACAGCGGATAAGCAATTTTATGTTATGGCGAGCAGCGTATAGTGAATTGTATTTTACCGATGTGCACTGGCCAGCTTTTAGTAAAGAACATTTAAAACAAGCCTTGAGCGAATTTGGGGTGAGAAATAGGAGGTTTGGTTCATAATGTCGATATTGTTACTCTTGGTGGGTTTATTCCTGTTTGTTGGATTAGTTGTTGTGCACGAATACGGCCATTATTTGGCGGCTAGAAGAGGTGGGGTTGATGTAGAAGAGTTTGGAATTGGGTTTCCACCCCGTGCATGGGGTAAGAAATTAAAGAGTGGCATGGAGCTTACGCTCAATTGGCTGCCTCTCGGCGGATTCGTAAAACTTAAAGGCGAGCATGATTCAGCGACAGAAAAGGGAAGTTTTGGTGCAGCGCCACTTATGACCAAAGTGAAAATTATGCTTGCTGGTGTTGGCATGAATTTACTAACAGCATTTTTAATGCTCACATTGCTCGCTTTTATCGGTATGCCAAAATTACTAGAGAATCAATTTACTGTTCAGAGTGATACTAAAGTTACGAGGAATGAAGTTATTGCAGGTTTTGTAGAATCTGATTCGCCGGCAGGCAAGGCTGGATTACTCGTACGAGATAAAATTATTCGTATCGACGGAGCTGATAAGCAATTTGAAATCAAACAGGCATCTGATCTGCCCGCTGCAACAAGTTCAAATGCGGGAAAGGAAGTAACAATAACTGTTATCCGGCAGGGAGAGTCTAAAACTTTAACCACTACGTTAAGGCCTGAAGCAGAAGTAGCCGCAAGTAAAAAAACCGATGACCCTAAAGGCTATCTTGGTGTCTCGCCTACGGAATATACGATCCGTCGCTCTACATGGTCATCTCCAATTGTTGCTGCAGGAGTACTGAAGCAGTTTACGACAGAGACTTTAAGGGGACTGGGCAGCGCGCTGTTGAACGTATCAAAAGGTAAGGGGAGTGAAGCGAGCAAACAAGTATCGGGTCCGGTAGGTATTTTCGTAATACTAAAAGACGGAAGTTTGCTAGGAATTCAGTTTATACTAATGATTATTGCAATTATTTCGCTTACGCTCGCAATCATGAACGCGCTTCCGATTCCTGCACTTGACGGTGGACGACTATTTGTGACGTTGCTTTACAGAGCAATGAATAAGCCACTTAGTCAGAGTACTGAAGAAAAAATTCATGGAACAGGATTTATCGTATTGATGGGACTATTTTTGCTTATAACGGTAATAGATGTAAAAAGATTTTTCTAGGGAATGACAGTCTATCCATATGCGACATAAAAATAATGTAGGTCAAAATAATTATGCAACTTAGTTGGGCAACCCCCCTCTATCTGTTCGCCATCTATGGGTTTGTTGCTTTTTTATCGCGATCCAGCAATAAGACAGAAAATAAAAAATTCTATTGGTCACCGATGGAGTCGATTGGTGTTACGCTCTTTATTTACTTTTTTTCGCAATTAATTGGTGGATTAATAGCTGCAGGAATTCCGGCACTTTTAGGTTGGGACCAGGAAAGAATAATTAATTGGCTTAGTAAAGATGCCCTAGGCCAATTTATAATTATTGGGATTATCCAATGCATTAGCTTGGCGCTCTTATTTTGGTTCATGAAAAAAAGAAATGCGCCAAAAAGCGTTATTGGCTTAAATAGGAAGCCAGCCTTTAAAGATGTGGGCTATGCGTTACTAGCACTTGTAGGGTACTTTGTGGTGTACATTATAGTTGCCAATATCGTGAAATCGTTAGTACCTGCTGTAAACCTCGAACAAGAACAGCAGCTAGGATTTGACAATGTCAGTAATTTGCAACTTCCTCTTGTGTTTATATCGCTCGTCATACTACCTCCAGTTGTCGAAGAGATTATGGTTAGGGGCTTCTTGTATACAGGCTTAAAAAAAGGCCTTCCTCATCTTCCAGCTGTACTTATTACTAGCTCCATATTCGCAATCGCTCACTTGCAGGCTGGTAGCGGAGCTCCGTTACTATGGGTGGCGGCAATTGATACGTTCGTACTGTCGGTATTCTTGATATATTTGCGAGATAAAACAGATAGTTTATGGTCTCCAATATTACTACATGGTCTAAAGAATTTCATTGCGTTCCTATCGTTATTCGTTTTTAACGTTGTAAAATAATATATTGATGGTATAGTAGTAATTATGATAGTAGTTACATTTTTAGTTGCCGTATCACCGCCGAGCCCCGCGTAACACCTGAGGCTTTGTTAACATATATCTAAAAATAACTAACTAACATCAACGATAAAGCGGCCTCAGGGCTGTATTTTTTTATTGTTGAATAGGGAGTGAAAAAAATGGAAAAAGAACGAATAGTACTAAAGTGGGGTTCTGATTCGGTTACGAATGACACAGGTATTGATGAGGATGCCCTTAATCAAGCTGCACTAGAAATTGCCGGTATTCGAGATCGATATGACGCCGTAGTCGTAAGTTCTGGTGCGGTGGCGGTCGGGAAAACACTTTGGCACCCATATCGTGAAGAGCAGAGTAAGAGTGAATCCGAGCCATCTGATCAGGCATACGCTATGATGGGCAGTGCTCATTGCCACGTCGCTTGGCAAAAAGCACTATCACGCTTCGATATACCAAGCGGTCAATTACTTGTAACGCATCATCAAATAGAAGGTTATGAAAAACCAGTATTAAAAAATGCATTGGAAGAATGTTTTAAGTGGGGAATCGTCCCAGATATAAATGAAAATGATGCCTTCAGTATAGAAGAGCTTGCAAAGCTTGTTTACGGTGGAGATAACGACGGAATCGCTGGTCATATTGCTGAATTAATTAAAGCTAGTGCAATGATTATTTATACAGGCAAAGGTGGATTAATGGATGATAACTGGGAGGAAGTAAGACAACTGATCCCTGGCAGATACAAATGGGCTCGTGAGCTTGTTGAGTTTCGTGAGCGTAGAAAGCCAAAAGACGCTAGCGATAAGGGTACAGGAGGAATGTCGAGTAAACTCAAAGTATGTATTGACGCTGCTGCACTTGGAGTTAAAACGCATATTGCCAAAGTGGGTACACCTATAGAAGACGTACTAAATGGTGAGTCGGGTACCGAGATTGTCGCATTTGCTGCGTGACTCAGGTAAGATATGTAGCAGGAGAAAAGATGAAATTAACACAATTATTTACCAAAACGACAAAGAATGCACCTTCTGACGAAACTGCTAAAAATGCCAAGCTACTAATTCAGGCTGGGTTTATTCACAAAGAAATGGCCGGCGTTTATGCATTTCTACCTCTTGGAATCCGGGTTCTTGAAAATATAAAAAATATTGTACGCGAAGAGATGAATAAAGTGGGTGGCCAAGAAGTAGCTATGACGGTGTTGCAACCACAAGATATATTTGAAAAAACCGATAGATGGGATGATAAAAAAGTTGATAATTGGTTTAAGACTAAATTAGTCAATGGGACTGAGCTTGGTATGGGTTTAACGCACGAAGAACCTATGGTTGATATGCTAAATGACCACATTCGTTCTTATAAAGATTTACCAATTTGTGTTTATCAAATTCAAACGAAATTCAGAAATGAACTGCGTGCTCAAGCAGGGTTATTGCGGGGTCGTGAATTTGTCATGAAGGACATGTATAGCTTTGCGCGAAGCCAAGAAGAGCATAAGCAAATATATGAAGGTATTGCTCAAGCATACTCGAGGGTTTATGATCGACTAGGAATCGGTGAAATTACATATCGTACATATGCCGACGGAGGTATTTTTACTTCTCAGTTTAGTGATGAATACCAGATGCTTAGTGATATTGGTGAAGATACCATATTTGTTGATAAAGATAAAAAAATAGCAGTAAATAAAGAAGTAATTGATGATAAGCGATTAGTAGATACTGGTATTGATACGACTAAACTTGTTCAACACCAAGCTATTGAAGTAGGAAATATTTTCCCGCTTGAGAGTAAATATACCGATGCGCTGGGTGTTTATTTTACTGATACTGACGGCAAGCAACAAAAAATAATTGCAGGTTGCTATGGTATCGGTATTAGCCGTTTAGTTGGAGCAATTGCTGAAAACTTTGCTGATGATAAAGGTTTAGTATGGCCAGAGTCGATTGCACCTGCTACAGTTTATATTGGAATGTTATGTGACGATGATAAGGTGGTCCAAGAGGCAGACAAGCTCTATGAACAGCTTATGTCGGCAGGGATTGAGGTACTGTATGACGATCGAGATGTTCGTCCGGGCCAAAAGTTTGCCGATGCAGACCTGATGGGCATCCCATATCGTGTAGTGGTCAGTGTAAAAACTTGCGAATCTGGCAAACATGAATGCAAGAAACGTACAGAGTCAGAGCCACAAATGCTCGGTAATGATGATATACTAAAACTCCTGAATGCACGCTAGAAACATGAAAAATGCATATCAGTAATCAAAAATGATCAGACATAAAGAAAGGTAACGAAATGAAAAAACAATACTTACTGACAAAAGATGGGATTACAGAATTAGAGAAAGAGCTTGCTGATCTGATTGAGCAGCGTGGTCCGGTCGCAGAACGAATCAAGACAGCTCGAGAATTTGGTGATTTGAGCGAAAATGCCGAGTATAGTTCTGCTCGCCAAGAGCAAGAACGAGCTGAATCTCGAATTT
>CAYMTU010000006.1:0-23057 GCA_964393455.1 uncultured Candidatus Saccharibacteria bacterium | reverse complement strand
AAGTTATCTATTAAATTAATTACTTCTTAAATCGTGTATTATCTCTGTTTAACAAAATTGTTAAGTAACATATGCGACAGATAACCACCTCTTTGGATCTCCACACTCTTTATTACTTCAATATGATATCACGGTATTTCTTTTTTGTCAATATTGTTTTTATGCTTAGTTTTAGCGTAAACGGTTTATTGCTTCTGCCAGTGCTTCGTCAGCAGAATCATAGCCTAAACCACCCAATGCAATCGGATCAATCACAACACTTGCAACCTTGATTCCACTTCGTTCCAGTGCCTCCACGGTGGCTTGGTGACGAAGATCAAGTTTTTCATTAATTATCGCAAGTTGTTTATCGCTATTTGTGTCTACTTCATAACCATTACCAAGCCCAATAACGCCTATACCCTCAGGGATTTTGCGCTCAAGCGGATGATTGAGCTTAACTGCTATTGTCTCATTAAATCGTCCATCAGTATCAGCTAGCGGTAAGTGTCGAAAGTCGCTAATTACTATGGCCAAACCGTCGAGACAGAACTGTGCAACCTGAGCTGCACGTTGCTGATCGCTCGCCTCTACTCCAAGCATTTGACTTTCACCTATTGCAGCTTCTGCGTGTACTCCAGCTCCAACTACGTACGAATGCACATAATCAGTTATAGAAGGCATCGCATCTGTTAGAAGGCTGGTTAGATTTCGAGCTACATCATGCTTGCGACGACTAATTCGTGAATCATCGTCCATATTTCCTAAGTCGGTCACAACACTAATGTTTAAAGGCTTCTCACTAATTACTTGCTGTACATAATCCATGCCAGTTGCTTCAGCCATGAGGGAAAGTGGGTTTATATCTGTTGGGCTATGTCGAGCAGAATCGTATTCTGTGTCACCCAAAACAACACCCATCGAACCTACTTCGATATGGCTGGTCTGATTAGCGCCCTGACTCCACCGCTGATTGGTAAGCAGTGCGCTGAGTGCATCTGTTGTGTTGGGTAATGACATAGTAAATATTCCGTCCTATATGTTTTAGCGAGAAATCGTGTCAACCATACCCTTGACATCGTCATAGGCACGTCGTGATAGAGCACCGAGTCGGGCTGTTACAACGTATTTTGCTGCATGTACAAGGTCGGCGTCAGTTACGCGGTCTTGTGCACCAAGAAATGCTAGCACTTTAGCGATCTTTCCAATTTGCTTAGCAAGACGTGCATCTGATTCACTGATTTCATGATGGCTTAAACCATCTACAGTACGTTCGACAATCTCAATAGCGCGGGAGTGTAGGTCTGCTGGAATTGGAGTACTACCAAATGACTGACGCATTTTATGTAACGACTCAAGATCAGCTGCAGGTTGCATCCGGTCTGGACGTGGCTCCCAGCCTTCGACCATGATCTTATTAATTCGATCTTGACGTACATCTGGACGAATACCGTTAGTACCAAGCATTGCACCGAGTGAATGACGTGACGCAGTTGCAGCAGTAATTGGGAACACTCCCTGTCGTGCTTCTGCTGGGTTCATTGTGGCTACACCGTACTCAAGACCTTCAACTTTGGTCGTTCCAGCCGTTGTGTAGATCATTCCAGACTCAAGAACCTCAAGACTAGCGTTAAGTGCGAAGGGGTTAACTCGGTTTATTTCGTTTGTGAATAACACCTGAGTATCAGGAGTAATGATGGCATCAATCTTAGTAGTTGTAGTTTCAGTCGTTGTGCTTCCATCTTTTGTTATATCTTTCGAAATTCGAGCATGACCACCAACGAGTTGCTGTGGGGTAAGGTCAGCAAGTGGTGGAACTTTTGCAACACGGTCTTCATCGATTCCTTCAATGATCCTGAATGAATCTTGAGCCAATGTAGTTTTACCACCTCCAGGAGGACCTACTAACATAATATTCTCGCCCATCACCATAGCAGCGAGCACACCGAGCTTAGCTTGTTGCTCGCCAATTAACAGATGGTCAAACTGCTCCATTCCTGCTTGATAAAATTCTTTTGCTTGTCCGGGACTAATTAACATTTCACTCATAATATTCTCCTTAAAGTTCTACTCGTTTATACGTTGGTTCTTTTCTTCGGTTACGATACCCAGCAGCAAATGTTCCTACTCCAAGTAAGCCGGCCATTACCTTTAGTGGCCATCGATTTGGCTGGTCTCGTTTTAACTGATTCTTATCTAGCGTATCTTGAATCTTGTTAGACATTTCTTCGGTATTATCAGATTGAACATCAAAATATACACCACCTGTTTCTTTGGCAATACGCTTGAATTCGTCAACAACTACTGGATCTGCTTCTCCTTCAACATTTGCTATAAACACAGGAGTTTCTTGTGCTTTTGCAGTTGCGATCACTGAATCAACACCACCAAAACGGTTTCCGTTAACAATTGTGAATACACCCGTTTTTGTACCTGTTAATCCACTTTTTTCACGAGCTTTTAAGTTCTGCCCAAAAGCAGTCGTCATGGCTTGCTCTAGAGGCGCATCACCAAACGGCTCTGTCTTTGGCACTTTAGATGGTTCCATAGGAACTACCTCTCCATTAGCTGCAACGTACGCTGTTGCTTCGAAATTATTACTGTCGAATACTACTGCCATACTATTAACACCAGAAAGTACTTCATCGTTTGACCCAACAGCACCCGAGTGGTCTACGACGACTCCAAGTGTTGGGGGCATTTCATCATTAGCAACAGGTTGCCATGCAAGACCATTTAATAATCCTACTGTTGCACCGGCAAAAACAATTGTTGCACCACCCATACGACGCAAACGAGAACCTATTCGCTCATTCGTTTGCTCATTACCAATATCACCCATTACTGCAGTGAGTGCTTCTTGATCGCGTGAGTGTTTGTGTACTGCTACAGATTCTGCAGCAATACCGGCCATTGCACCGGCCATTGCACCGATGTACGGCATATATTCAATTGTTCGATCAATAATTTCGGACATAGATATATACTACAACAGAAGTGCTATTTTGTCAATATTATTCTGCTAATGGCTATCACCGTGCATAGACACCGCTCAAATTAGGTAAAATCATAAATATCAGGGCAATTACTACTATCTAGCTTTTTACTTTTAGGAGCTCTTTAGGCATTGTGAAACCAAAGGTACTACCCTTGCCCTCCGTACTACTAAAGATTACAGCGCCACCTTGGGCAATAATTACCTTTTTAGCCATAAAGAGTCCAAGCCCGGTGCCGTCAGGGCGAGCCTTTTTAGCATTACCGGCACGGAAGAACTTACCAAATAGGTGATGTTGCTCAGCTTTTGGAACGCCTAGTCCATCATCTACAACAGTAAATTCAACACTTTGTCCTTTGTCTTCAAGTCTAACGTCTATATGACCTCCGTTTGGCGTATAATGCAGTGCATTATCAGTAAAGTTCATAATTACCTGGCGAATTTTAGTATCGTCCAGCATCAGTTCAGGGAATTTTGCTGGTTTCGTATAGGTTAAGGTCTGTTGTTTACCTGCTGCCACCTGTTTAAGCTGCTCTATCTCAGCTTCGATTACATCAGCTAGATTTGTGGCTTTATTTTCTATCACAAATTTACCCGTTTTCAGTCGTGAAACATTCAACAGGTCAGCAATCAGATAGACCATGCGTTGACTACTAGCAAAAGCCTGGTCGAGAAGCTCTTTTTGCTGTTTATTAAGCTTACCGGCATCACCTTCAACAACCATGCTCACGTATCCCTTTACAGCTGTTAGCGGGGTTCGTAGCTGATGTGAAGCCATACTAATGAACTCGTCTTTAGTTTCGTCCAATGCCTTAAGCTTTTCGTTTGTTCGTCGCAATTGTCTGGTAGCCTCATTGACTTTTTCCTGCAAAGTTACAGTAAACGCTTCGATTTCTTCAAACCGAAGAGCATTTTGGATGGCGATCACCAATTCATTCGCGATAATGTCTAATACCTGTAAATCTTGCTTATTATAGGGGTTTCCACTACGCTTGGCACCCAACACTAGATAGCCTTGAACGATAGCATTCCTGCCTGCTGGAGCAAGTCTAGCCAGAATTGCAACATTATTCTTGGATAGCATGGTCTTCAGTGTCGTTTGCGACTCTTCTAATTCGTCTGCCACAATAATCTGATCAATCATATGATTTTGGCTACTAAGCTCCAATATTTGCGCTTCGTCTAGATTGACTTTCTTCGAGCCAATTACACGACGAACTGTGTCATCTGTTTCTTTAATGATAAATGTACAAAATTCTGACTTTAAGGTCGTTTCAAAAAGCTCTGCACATTGCCTTAGCAATGGCTGGATATCTATGTTGCCAACCAAAATCTTATTAAGTTCATCTAGTAACTCTTGTGATTCATAGGCATCACGATAAAAAAGCTTATTTGTTAGTTTATCGAAGAAACGCTTTAGTGGTACAAGACTAAAACCAAATACAAGGGTTGCAAGAATATAAAGCACTTCTTGACTAATTGTAAGCTTAGCAACACCAAGTAAATTTGTAGAAAATCCAAATATTAGTAATACATAGATACTGACTAGTGTTGCTAGTGTTAAAATGTATCCAAGAGATCTTGCAATAACTAAGCGAATATCAAATAATTTGTGTTTGATAATTGTAAATGCCACTAATCCTACAATAAGAAGTACAAATACTGGACCAAATCTAGATGTTGACCAATTTGAAAATAGTAGGGGTATTAAAACATTAAATAATGTTGCGAGTACTGCCCAAAGCGTAATACCAAGTGATATAAACTTAATCTGTTGCCTTTGAGCTAAGGATATAGCTGACTTATTCTGGAGTCTAATAATGTCAAAAAATAACAGTAATGAAAATCCGACATATATTATAAATAAATAATACAAGAATGAGGTTTCTATCTCACCGCCGCCTTCTTTACTTACTGATACAATTAGCCATGGACTAAAAGAAAAAAACATAAGAATAACTGATAGTATCTTATGCCAGCTAAGATACATATTATTTTTGATTATCTTATAGTTAGGAAAGATTGCAACAAAGCTTATAAGAGACAATATACTTGCTACTCCCCAGAATATTGTTAATCGAGTGAAAAAAAGTATATTACTGTCAACATTATCTGATAGAAAGTTTGATATCGTCCAGCAAAGCAAAGAGAATGCTGAAAACGCAAATCGCTGGTTTTCGGCAGATCGAGGATTGCGCATTAGAACCAAGGATCCAAGTAACGAAATAGAGACACTACATACGATTAATATTAAAGCATTTATTGACATTGATGGAGTATATTATTAAACCTTATTAGTAATAAGCATTAGTTTCTTATTACTAATAATAATAACAGGAAAAGTATACTTATGAACTATGCTTTATTGATTCTGGTGATACGCCAAGAGCTAATGTTTCTACTTGAGTATCAATCGAATCGAATACACGCGCATTATGCTCGTCATTAACGATTAATACTGGAGTAAAGTCCAAACCCTCTTTACTTTCTGAGGTGACTAAGTTACTTCTATCCATAATTGGGTTACATGTTATTCCAACCCTCTCAAAAGACTTTATAGTCTTGTCATTTATGCTAGCAAATACCGCAGCTTGACTTGGATCTGTTGATCTTGCTACTGCAAGCTTAAAAACAGTTAGATATGCTATATCGGCAGTACCAAATCCATTATAGTCATTTACACGTTGACCTATTCTGAAATTAGTTTCGACAGAAACTGCATTTTCTAAATTAACACCACTTGTCTTGTAGTAATCCCAGAATTCTTCTGGAGTAAAATTACCCATTTCAATTAAATCATCTATAACAATAAATCCACTGGTAACCGGACCTTCAGGATCATCTGGGTTTTGTTCACCAGCTTTTCTACCTAAGACACCCGATATAGTCGTAGCATGAACAACTCTATCTTCGCCATTTCTCGTATCAACAAGCGCTAAAAACAATGATCTATCTTCAATATCTTGAGGCAATTCAGTAACTTCCGGGAACAATTGCGCCTCATGATTTCGTAAGATATTTGCATACTTGTGGTTTGGACCAATCCAAACTGCAGTAATGCCTTCCGCAGGACTAGTCTCTTTTATTTCGTTTACTAATTCTAATTCAAGTCTTCGAAGCTCTTCCGGAGTTAAGTCATATCTTGGCGGGCTATTGTCCATGCTGGCAGTAAGTTCTGGGTTCTGGCTAATTGGTGCATCTTCTATCATATGTTCATGATTATACATTATGATGCTTTCTTTAAAATATACTTTTTAAGATGATGACTATTCTGATATGACTTCTTGGCTTGACGAAGACCAACTATACCCAGGTCTTGCTCCCAATTCACGTATTCACAGCCCATCTTATCGAGTTCTTCTGCTACTTTATTTACTAGATAAGGACCAATGTTTACGTGTGCCCTCACTGTTTTTTCAAAATGACAAACTGCAGTATTACTATCTACTTTTTGATTTATTGAAAATCCTTTTAATTTATCCTTGACTCGTAGCTCAATAAAGACTAGGTCAAGCTGTTCTAAATTATCTATTGCATTAAAAATTGCGCTCGATTCATCTAATAAATCAATGGCAAATTTATCATTTTCAAAGCACCACTGAGCAAATAAACCCTCAGCTTCAAGCCTTTGAATATCGGTGACTTTTTTATATGTTTTCGTAGTAACGACTTCAGAAAGATCATTTTTGAATTGATTAACTTTGTTTCGCTTTTTCTTGAGTGCACCGCCGCCCATTTTCAGTAACTCATCAACTTTATAAATATAATCAAAATTATCTAGATCTTCTTCTATTATAAAATCATCAATATTTGATAATGATTTAATTGTAGTTTCAGGAACGAGACTTAGAGTGTCGGTTACGTTGAAAAGTTCATTTATGTATTTTATGGCATCACTACTGTCAGTCATATAACTGTAGACAGTTTTTTCAGAGGTATAATCTTTCAACTTAATAACAATGCCATCTCCCAATCTACTTACTTCAGCACTTCCATCGGTATTCCAACAAAAAAGACTTACAAAATTAAAATCAGATTATGAAGGAAACTTCCGGATAATCTTCTCGTAATTATCCTTGATAGCTAAATCTACTTTTGTGAATTCTGGATAATGCGCAATCACTTTATGTCTCAATTTCGGTTAGTTTTTGTTCATTGGATTTTATGATACGTTTTTTCAACCACGTAAATCCTGCAAACATGCCACCTAAGGCTACTGCAGCAGGTGTGACAATTTTTGGATCGGTGATATTAGTAACACCTTCACTAATCGCATAGCCCTGTAATGTGCAGACACCAGTTAAATATGCTGTCGTTAGGAGGCCATACTTTCGTAACTGTTTCGTAGAACGTTCTTGGTCTTCTCTTTGTTTTAAGGTTAGTAATATTGAAGTTCCTCCGTATAAACCAACTACCGCCTCAACAGACGGATTTAACTTAACTTCATGAGGTATTACTCGCTTAAACCACTTGTGATCTAAGCCTTTATTCACCAATGATAATGATTTGTTGCCTTTCTCCGATGTTAAGGCATCAGCAGAAGCTAGTGCTGCACCACCTTCCAACAATAATGTAGAAGCACCAAGCGCCCCAGCGGCGGCAAAAGAATTTCCAGTTGCAGCTAATGTTGTTCCGAAAACTAAACCATATCTTATTACTCCATTTAACGGAGTAACCTCTGCGGCGATAACACTGGTTTTAAGTGTGGTCATGGCAACACTTCCGAGCGTTCTTTCAGTTCTAGTATCATTAACTGGGTTCGTTTCAGGGATCAATTCAATGTCGCCAGTATTCTGATAATTCAAAGTACTGGGTTCAATATCGCTAGCACTAAAAACGCCCTGCGAAATTGGCGCTTGAGGTAAGGTGCAATTATCGAACTCTTCAGAATAGCTCATAGTATTTTTAAATTAGTTGGGCATTATTATCCCAGTCGCTAGCCTGGTACACTGCGACAACCAAGGCACATACAGGCAAGTGCTTGCAAGTAACACCTTTAACTTTCATGTGAATATCGCCAAAATCAACATTTCTTGTAGCCATTAATGCTTCGAGGCTTTGTCGAATGTCGCTTTTAACAGATTTTTCACTATTTCCTTCGTGTTCTACGAAAAGTCCTTTTCGAGTTCCTTTTTCTTGTACCCAACCAATGCCTGCCCACGCTTCCATGTTTGGAGTATCTACTCTTTCTTCTGCCATAACTACGTACAGTCGGTCGCCCCAACCTCCAGGAAGCTTGGTGAGTGGCTTGTCAGCAATTTCTATTTTTGTATTTGGTGGAATAACAGAACTTAATCGTAAGATATTATAATTAGCCACGCCAGCATTATTCAAAGCCGCGTCAAATGCTGATAAAGTGGTTGGTCCCGAGCCGATCCCTGTGCCTAGTTTAATAATCATTTTAAATCCTTTTTATTAAAAAAGACGCCGCTACCCAGATGCTTGGGTAGTGACGCCTTTTGTTCTTCTAAAGTACTAGTGTTAATAGTAGCATAATATTAAAAAATGTCAATCTATTTTTGTCAAATGTGATAGTTTTACACTATACTAAGTGTCTAATGCCTACCGATATAAAAATAGCTATCGTCGAAGATGACCTACCTATCGCACATATGTACAAGCTAAAGCTGGAGTCAGCCGGATTCCAGACCGTAGTTGCGCACGATGGCAAACAAGGTTTAGAAGTTATCGAAAAACAACTTCCACAATTAATATTGCTCGACCTACGTATGCCCGTCATGAGTGGAGATGAGATGCTCGAACAAATGCGTCAAACAGATTGGGGAAGTAATATCAGAGTCATAATATTGACCAATATAAGTCGCGATGAGGCACCAAGGTCACTTAGCTTGCTTAACGTAGATCGTTATATCGTTAAAGCACATCACACACCCGCCCAAGTCCTTGATATCATCATAGAGCTGCTTGGATTATAAAGTTTTTAGGACTGTTTTAAGGTCTTTTTGCATTAAAGAATAGTTCTTTTCGAATGCCAAATATAATCTCGTCATCAGTAAAGTTATAGCATTGTACTGCGGGATATCCCTCTTCATCTACAAATGCTTCTGCTATGTGTTGATGACCGAGCGGTTTTATAATTTTCTTAAAAATTCTTTGTACAATCACTGGTTCTTCATACATCATCTGGCTATCGACTGGAGTTATAATAGGCATTTCCAATTTTGCAGGTACTACCAACAAAGGTATACCACTCAGGAGCACCTCCTCTCCAGAAAGAAGTATTTCCAGCATCGGTGCTCGAATTTGACGCCTTATTCCCTCTTCTATTCTTATGTTATTAACAAACTCACTCATTACATATCCTAAATTAATGTTTACAAAAAAATGACCCCTGCTGGAGGGGTCATTATGCGCAACAAAAGAACCGTCCAGCTAGGTCGATTTCTTGGACTTCTTCGTGTTATGCATATGTAAATTCATAATTGAAAAATAGTATACCACAACATTTGTAGATAGCAGAGGCCATTGTCATAATGCTTGAACTGCACTACTATTGATATATGGCAGTAAAAGTTGCAATTATCGAAGACGACCAGGCTATAAGCCAAATGTACCGGATCAAGTTCGAATCTGAAGGCTACGATGTAGATACCGCAGAAAATGGCAAACTGGGCCTCGAGCTTTGTGAAAAAATGATTCCAGACATTATTCTTCTAGACCTTATGATGCCCGAAATGAATGGTGACGAAATGCTCGAAAAACTTCGTAAGACTACTTGGGGCAAAAAAATTAAAGTCGTGATTCTGACTAACATGGGCGAGCAAGAAATACCTGCTTCTGTAAAGCAGCTCAATGTGAGTGCCGTTATCCTTAAAGCCGATATGACACCTCGTCAAGTCGCCGAACTCGTCAAAAAAACTATAAATTAAAAGGGGCTAGTCACGTACCGCGACCCCGAAAATTCATCTCTGAAAACACAGTTTTCAAGAGAATATTTCCTTGCGTCATGCCATCGGGCATGACTCACCCTTTACCGCGCAAGGAAAATGGAATACATTTTCTTTGGTCTATTCCCCCTAAAGGCGATGCTACGCACCGCTGAGACTTAAAGCAAAAAATCTAAAGCTTTCAACCAAGCCCATCATCCATGTGCTTTCTTCTACTTTGTGAGGGTGCCAACACTGGTTGCGTAATTTCGATTGTGAACTGAAATAGTCGACGTTCCTGAGGCAATACTCGACCCTTTTACAAACATATAGTATAAACTTGCACCCTTGGTTTTATCGATCGGATCGATTCTGAGAACATTTGCGCCGTTGGTGACCACTGCACTACACGCATCACTTGCCTCAACCCTACAGGCGATGACCGACCATTCGTCAGCCGCTACATTACCGGAAACCGATCGAGTAATTCCACCACGTGCTGGCTGTCGAGCTTCTATTGCAGTCGTACCAACCGTTCCTGGTGGAGTTACGATGGATTTTGCCAGTAATGTTGCTTTATGCGCATTCACTCTTCCGAAACCGTACGTATCACTCCTATTTTGCACTGTTAAATCACCGATCTTGTCCGTAGAATCTGTTAATATTGACGCTAATCTATCGACAGTCACTGGTCCCATTTGTGACCGCACTAAACCTGCGATTGCCGCCACAATCGGTGCAGAAAAAGAGGTACCATCTGCTGAACTTACATAGCCATTTGTCGTATATGTACTGCTCCAACTAGCAAGCGGTCCAATGGAACTTCCGGGTGCCACAATATCAAGCCGTGGGCCGTAACTGCTAAACGAACTTCTAACATCACCAGACGTCGTAGCTCCTACGCTCAAGACTTCAGAAAATTTAGCAGGGTACGTTTCTCGCCCTGGGGCAGTTAATCCAGCGCAGATGTCCGTGCTACTATCACCACAATTTCCACTTGCAGCAACCACTAGAACGCCCTGTTCTTTGGCATATACCACCGCATTAAGAAATGCTTGGTCAAACTGGTTTCCGCCTAGGCTTAGATTAATGATATGTGCACCGTTATTAACGGCGTACTCAATAGCCGAAACAATATCATAGGTATAGCCGTCACCATCATCACTCAAAGCTTGCAAAGGCATAATTTTTGCTTGTTGATCAATACCGGCGTTACCCTTACTATTGTTTGCTGTTGCGGCAATTATTCCGCTAACCAGCGTACCGTGCTGCGTTCCATAACCAGCCGAGTTCACCTCGCCAGTCTGTGGGCTGTTGTCGCTACTACTAAAATCCCATCCACGCCAGTCATCTTCGTAGCCATTCTGATCGTCATCGCAGTTGTTTAAAGTCTTGTCACCAGGATTCGTACTATGGCAAATATCGCCCGGAGCTGTCGTACCTTGCTCGCCACTATTGAGCACCCACTTATTGGCCAGATCTTCATGAGAAAGCGCAAAACCACTATCGATAACAGCGATTACGGTACTACTGCTACCCGTACTGACATCCCATCCTCGACCGCTTTGCACAGTACCGTGATACCAACTGCTACCGACTTGAGGATCGTTGACTGTTGCCAATGCCTCGTAACGGTACTGCGGATAATCTTTTTGCTTCAAAATTTCACTCGCATGCGTATTTTTCTCTTTTGTGTCAGTTGAGGCAATTGTTGCATTATTGGCATTCTGCACATTACTCGATTGAGACGTATTTTCTACTTTTTTTGGTAGGTTTTCCGGATTCACGACTTCGGGATTCTTGGAAGGCTCTTTAGGTATGTTGGTCCTTGATCTATCGGTTCGAATGCCAGCAAATAACAGAAATCCAAACGAAAATATAATTATTCCGAGCAAGATTATTACAGAACGATTTGTTTGCAAATAAGATTTTGACTTACTAGTTTTGTTTTTTTGTTTTTTTGTCATTTGTACTGCTTATGCTTTATATATTTTACAACTACATGCCCCTAATGTCTACCTGTCATTATCTGATAAAAGTAGTGTTATGATAGAAGGATGAAAATTGCAGTACTTGGATACGGGAAACAGGGCATGTCGGCAGTCAACTATTGGGGCAAAGGAAACGACATCACCGTTTGCGACAAGAACACCAAACTCAATCTTCCAACAGGGGTAGAACATCAAACTGGAGACAACTATCTAACAGGACTAAATCAGTTTAATCTGATCGTTCGATCTCCTTCTATTCATCCTAATGACATTGTAGCGGCCAACGATGAACGAATACTACGTAAAGTAACATCTGTAACGGAAGAATTTTTTCGTGTATGCCCGGCGCCAATAATCGGCGTTACCGGAACAAAAGGCAAAGGGACCACCTCCTCGCTTATTACGAAAATCCTCGAAACTGCCGGTAAAAAAGTCCACCTCGGTGGAAATATCGGTACTCCGCCTCTCGATATGCTTGAGTGGAATATCCAACCAAGTGACTGGGTAGTGCTGGAGCTTGCGAACTTTCAACTGATCGATCTGGGTGTTTCACCTAAAATTGCCGTATGTCTGATGGTCGTACCAGAACATTTAGACTGGCATACCGACATTGCCGAATATATAAAAGCAAAACAGCAACTATTTATTCACCAAAATCCAAAAGACCTGGCAATTTTTAATCGCATAAATGATTATTCCACAGAAGTTGTTGGTGTCTCACCTGCCCTAAAAATGTCTTACGAGGTACCAGAAGATAGACAGCAACTAACCGAAAAAAATGGCGCGTACGTACTTGGCGAAGACATTTATATGGATGACGACCGTGTGTGCAGTATCCATGATGTCGCCCTACTTGGCCGACATAATCTGCAAAATGTCTGTGCCGCTATCGCCGCCACCTGGGACATTATCGACAACAATGCTGCTGTTATTACAAAAGCAGTTCAAGAATACAAGGGCCTCCCACATAGACTAGAGCTAGTACGAGAAGTAAACGGAATAAAGTATTTCGATGATTCTTTTAGTACTACACCATCTAGTGCTGCCGTAGCCATGGAAGCTGTCAAAGGCGAGAAAATAATGATCCTTGGTGGATCTGACAAAGGTATAGCTTTCGATGAATTAGCCGATGCAGTAATAGCTAATAAAATTAAAGCTGTCATACAAATTGGCCAAATGGGGCCTGCAATAGAAGCAACACTGCGAAGCCGCGGATATTCGAGTATTCATGACGGCGGATCATCCATGAAAACAATAATCGCACAAGCAAATAACATTGCCCGATCTGGCGATAGCGTCATTCTTTCACCCGCCTGCGCCAGCTTTGACATGTTCAAAGACTACATAGATCGCGGTGAACAGTTCCACCAAGTTGTTGATTCACTTTAGAGGTTTAGTTCTTCAAGCGTGTTCACCACACGTCGTATAACGTTTTGTTCTGGCTGCAGTACCAACGCTCTTCCTTCGGCAAGCGTCCGGATTTCATCTTCAATCCAGTGGTAGTGTGTACAGCCCAATACAATCACATCAGCCTTTTGGTTACATATATCTTTGATTTGAGTGGCGATAAAATCACGGTCAATTTTTTCTGTTTCTATCATTTCCGACCAACGACTACAATCTGGCTCGATGACCGCAATGTCCTTGGCAAATGTGTCTTTCAGCCATTCATAACGCTCGCTAGCGAGCGTGGCTGGCGTTGCACAGACAGCGATGATTCCTGAGTGGGTTTGTAGTGCGGCCGATTTCACCATAGGTTCCATACCGATAAGTGGCACTCTTATTTCATCACGTAGTTTTTTGATTAAAGTCGTAGTCACCGTATTACAAGCAATCACAATCACGTCACAACCATCTTTCACCAACTTTTTTAAAATCGGCAACACGTAGCTGTACACTATCTCGGGAGTTTTTGTACCATACGGCACATGTTCAGTATCATTCACAAATAGCACTTCCACATTGGGAAGCGCTTTTTCTATAGCATTAGCTACAGATAGTCCGCCAACTCCAGAATCAAATACACCAATCTTATGTTTCATTACTACTATTGTACGCTAGTGTTTAGTAATTTTAATGTTTGGCGACGCGTCATTTGCGTCAACTTCTACTTGGCCACCGACCGGGAATGTAATCAGAGGACTAGTGTGGCCAAAGTCCACATTGGCAATCATTGGCATTTTACTAAGTTCTTTTTTGCTCTTGATTGATTTCGTAAGTAACTCAAGGTCCATTTTACTGTCTTTTTGAAACCGACCAATCACGATTCCACGTACACCGTCAAAACCCTGCTGCTGGATGAGTGACACTAGGTCGCGATCAAAATTTATTAGTTTAGAGCTAGCTGTATCTTCAATAAAGAGTATCGAGTCTTTCAGTGCAGGCATATACTCTGTGCCCTGCAGTAAATTGAGTGTACACAAGTTTCCGCCAATCAGCACTCCACTCGCCGCGCCCCCATTAATCACCTTCCAACCTTCGTTCGGCATAGGCGTTCGGTTTTGCTGATCCATAAACCATGCATCATCAGTCCATTCCGTGCTCGGTGTAAGTTCAACTTGTTCGTCACTCATCAAGCATTTCTTAAAATAATCGAGTGTAAAATCAAAATATTTTTCCATCCCAAAGGACGAATAATGCGGGCCAGAGTAGGTCACCAACCCTGTTTTTGCCAATATCGCATTGCTCAGTACGGTAATATCAGAGTAACCACAAAATATCTTTGGGTTATCTCTAATTACTTGCCAGTCGATATCACGTAACAGTTGGTTTGAGTTATAACCTCCTATGACCGTCAATACAGCTTTGACGTTATTGTCGGCAAATGCATTGTGAAGATCTTCGATACGTGACTGCACGCTACTAGAAGTAAATTCATCACACTCATTCACGTGTTTGCCGAAAGTTAGTTTTAACCCCAGCTCGTCGAATCGCCTCTTAGCGATATCACGTGTTTCTTGGTTGATGATATGCAGCGATTGAGCAGGTGCAATAACACGAACTTCATCACCACGTTTCAACTTGTCGGTATAGATTGTATTCATACACTAATGATAGCAAACAAATCAAACTAGAGGTCTTTGATTGGGATTCCAGTTTTCTTCGACACCATTCTAGCCCAGTCTAGTAACTTCTGAAACTGATAATCACTTGCTGCTTGTTCAGTCTCGTTGTTATCTAAACGAGCTACAAATCCATCAATTGTATTTAGTAAACGATTATGTGACTCTTTGAGTTCTATAATCTCCTTTTCGATCGTATCGAAGCGCTCATTTGCATTATCAAATTGTTGGTCCACTAAATTGAAACGCTCATCTATATGCTGAGCAAAATCTTGAAGTGTTGAAAGTACTTCTTCAATATCTTTTTTTGTGGCAACGTCACTCATATCATTCATTATACGCTCATCTCATTTTTTCTTGTATGAATACTGACTCGAATTACAGAAATTACAATGCCTATAACAACCCAAACCAGTACATAGGTAATTAATCCTGATGAAAAGCTCAGACCTGCGCTATAACCACCTGATGCAACTGGATTTTTAAATAGTTCAAAAAGCTGAATCGGCCCAATGGCTCCTGTTTGCACGCCCGCGGCATTGCTCAGCTGAGATGCGCTCATTAGCAGCATTACCACAAATATGGTTATTGCTCCAAAAAGCGAAGCTATAATAGTTGATGTAATAATTTTTTGTTTTTCTGATCGGCTAAGCACGTCCATAGTGTCTCCTTCTTATTATTTCTGTCATAAATATAACTACTCCCAAAACCACACTAGCAGATAGCCAATAATAACTTTGAGAATCGTAGTTAACGTCGGTAAAGTGCCCCAGCTTTGGAAGGCCTAGTATGGCAGAAGTAGCTAAGGCGGCCGCGAAAAATTGAGAGCCTGTATCCCCTGCTGATGGCACGAAAAGCGTGCTAGCAAATAGTCCAGCTAGAGATGCAAAAAACTGTAGGGCAATAAAGAATACTCCGAACGCTATAGGACTGCTCGCCATAGAGTGAACAGCTATATATACGGGTAATCCAATAATTACTCCACCGATAATCACTGCGACCATTTCTGCTCTGACAATCCCCTTTGCACCACGCAGTAAAACTATTTCAGGTGGAATATTTCGACGCATAACCCCACGTACATCACAGGCAAACATACCCGAGAGAATCGCACCAAATAGTAAGATACCATACGGGTCTTCGAACGTTTTATTACGAAATATTATTGAGACAGCGCTTGATACACTTAAAACCATCACCATGTAAAAAGAATTTCTGGTGCGTCTATTGCGCCAAAGCTTCACTACAAACCAAGCACCATATGGTAGGACATTTGGAATTAATGGTTTATCTTCGCCGTGAACAGCGCTTGTAGGCAATGACACGCCATATTTATACGATTGCACAAAGCCTACTAACGACCATACAATCATGCCGCTAATTATTAATAGAAATACATTCATCGTATGCTCACTATCGACCGACAATACCTTATCAAAAAGCATAAGACTCGTAAAAATAGTTCCAATAAAAAGTAGCCCCTTCAAAACGACATTTCTAGGAAACCTCAGAATCATGCAACCATAGCCACACAGCAGTCCAACGACCCACGACAATACAGTGAAGACACTATTAAAATTCATTACGTTTGAAGCGCTATGTATGACAACTACCCCAAAACTAGCGATTATTACTAGAACGATTAGCGGTGCGCTGAGTGGTAGTATCCATCGAGTCACATTGCCCAGTGGTAAAAGCTTAATAACGCGCTGGAAAGTTGTACCTTTAATGCTAGCATTTTGAGACGAACTTATTGCCAAAATTACAAATCCTCCCAAAATATACCCGACCACCAATGCTACAGTCATTATCAATCTGAGCGGTAGATCGTCAGGTAATAACGCATGACGAATTGCGCTGGATACGATTATCCCCAAACCGATTGCGCCAGTCCAAGCTATGAGCAGACGAATAGCTGCGCTTTGGAACGGACGAGGTGATTGTTTGGCAAAGTTTACAATCAACATAGTACGAATAAGCAATCTACGCATAATCGTACAACTCCATAAACCTAGCTTCTAAGCTTCCTGACCTTTCAACAATATGCTTGGTCTCTTCGCGTAAAATAATATGCCCACGTTTGATCATGACAATATCGTCCGCAAAACGTTCCGCCCACCACAAATCATGTGTGGCAGCTATGATAGCCGAACCACCCATTTGTTTTCGCTTCAATAGATTTTCAGCCTGTATTATGGCAATCGGATCCAGCCCATTTCGGAGTTCATCGACGATAATAAAATGTGGATCGTGCAATAATCCTGCCACAATTTGGACTTTCTTTTTATTACCATGGCTTAGCTGACCAAGTTGTTGATCGAAACTTGTAAGCATTAATTCTTCGGCCAAATCGCGCGATCGCTTTAGCATTAATTTCTTGTTAGATTCATTACTCTGGACAGAAACGAGCAGCTCAAAATATTCTCGGGCCGTAAGTTCTGGAATTATCCAGGTATCATCGTCAGGGATGTAACCTATTGCTCGTTTAACCTCGGCGATATCAAGGTGAGCATTATGGCCACTAATATTAACTACACCTTCTTTTGGAGGAAGTAGTCCAACGATTGATTCAACCAACGTAGTCTTGCCACTACCATTTGCGCCGACTACACAAGTTACGCTACCGGGCATGACATTTAGAAACGGTATATTTAGTTCGAACTTGCTACTCCGTCTGACGCGAAGTCCATCAATGTTTAGCATAATTCTATGACGTCGTCGCATAATATCTCCTTATACTTTTTACGAGCGCCTGGCCGTCTCCATAGACAGGCAACCAACTCACAAGATGAAACAGTGCAACAGATAAAGCAAACGATGCCGTAACAATTTGATTACCGACTATTGCAACTATCGCACCAATAAAAAGTGCTACCAAAAATCCTGCCAGCGGACCACCGAGCGCTGACACTAATCCCCTGGAATCTGAAAGAGGTCGATGCAAAATGCCAATTCTCAACCCTCTCTGAAGTACAACTGGATGAACAGTATTAGTGATCGACAAGCGTATATGAACATATTCATGTGCTGCCGTACTTAGCCACAAACAAATTACAAAAATAATATTTCCGTTTATATATATCTGATCTTTAAAACCTGCACCATACTCTAATATAGAAGTGACGAGTACCAGTATAATGACGGGAACCATGGCATTAAGTATGGAAATATTTAATCCCGCGAAACCCGATCGCCTTCTTTTAGCGAAAGAAACCATCCGTATGCCATAAAGCCGATATCCAAAACGCATACATGCAGACCGGATGTCAGAAATAAGTGTTCTCTTTATATTTAGTGCTCCGATAGAGTTTAAAAAAATAATCATTTCTGAAATTTGGTCTGATGATATTTCATTTTCATACATTTCAGTAAGCCAATCACTTGCTCGTATTGGGTATTCCAGTAAACGCAAAGCCACGAGTGACTTATCGATTAATTTATGACGTGCGCCATTTGTAAGATCGTACAAATAATATGATTCAACATGCAGGCTAGGAGAGAGCGACACGACGTCGCCCTCCATCAATAGGCCTCTGCTGAGCGCAAAAAGGCTCATTAGCGGCAATAAAACGTAGCCTTAAGGTGTCGCCAATCCATAGCAACATTCTTTGCTCCACGCCAACCACAAATCATTATGGCTGCTAGTGCTGTAGAACCAACTACCATGACCCAGGCAAGCGCAGCTACTATGACCGCTGCTTCTTTAACTTCGTATTGAACTGATGAATCAGCCGTTATTAATGAACTACCCATTTCCCTCTTCCCCAATCTACATAGACCTCGCGAAACTGTACCGCGTGACCATGTTGTTAGTTAAATTGTTGGGCGTAGATCTACACTTGATCATTTTTTACGCCTATAAAGATTTTCTGTCAACAATATTGTATGATTAGATTTAGCATGAGCTTGATTTTTAAGCATTTTGTTATCTTATAATATATTGTATTTAATACACCTATCTTTTTATCTACTGCGGTAATGGTATATAGGAATACAAAATACGTCTGTTAGTGATACAATATTGGTAATTAGCATAAGTGTGATACAAAAAATGAAGTCTGATTCCAAAAAGGGAAAAGTCGTATTGAGTGAAGCAGTTACGGTTGAAGAGTTACCGGATACTAACACACCCCCAGAAGAATCATTTAAGTCAGTTGAAGAAATCGTGGAGCCAATTGCCGAATCTACTGAACCAGCGGCGGGGACTAAAAAATCGTTAAAGACTAAAGCTAAATCAACTCAAGATGATGAGCCAAAAGTCGAAGAACAGCCACCATTGCCTGACGAAGAAGAACCAGAAAATAATGATGATAAAACTCCAGAAATTACGGACGATGAGCAAAAGCCAGAAGATGCCATAACACCGCCTCAAAAAAAATGGAAACTGACAAAGCCAAGCAAACGCACCAGCATCATTGCGGGATCCGTAGTAGTGGGCCTTGCAGTATTGTGGCTGATTAGTGGCCTGCTCTTTTCACAAACCACCATAGGAAATACCAAATTATCTAGTAGAGTCGGTGACGAACAGTTCTTAACCACCCTAAAGAAACAAGTCGAAGACTATCGACTCAGCATTAGCTATCCTGACGGAAATACAAAAAAATATGAACTTTCAGCAATGGGTATTTCGTTAGATCCTGAAGCAAGCGTGCAGGCAACTCGCAAGGAGCAGCAAAAAGCTAACCGCTGGATTGCGTGGTGGAATCCAGTACGCGCTAAGCTAGTTTTTAAAGAAAAACCGGATGTTTTAAAAGTATTTATTACAAAAGAAATTGATGTTCCAGTACAGCCGAGTAAAGACGCTTCGCTCACGATAGAAAAAGGCGAGATTACACTGACAGAATCGGTAAGCGGCATTCACTATAGTCTACAAAATCCTGATGTCGTTATTAAAAAAGCTGCCCAAAATTTACAAACCGAATCTATAAAGCTGGAAAAGCTGACCGACGATCCAGCACTTTCTGCGGAACTACTGAAGCCGTACAAAGATTCTTTAGAAAAGACACTTAGTCAATCTATTAAATTCACCATTGGAGATAAAACGATTTCTCCATCAACAGTAGACATAGCTAGCTGGCTTGATATAACTCCTGATACGAAACAAAAGAAATTACTTATCACTGTAAATAGCGGTAAAGTTGTTGAATACATAGATAAAATTGCAGCTAATGCAATTCGCCCTCCCCGGTCACAGGTTATTGTAAAGAAAGCAGACGGTAGCGAACAAGTAATTGTCGCTGGTGTTCGAGGTTTAGATGTACTTAATAAAGGTGACGTTGCTACTACAAACTCTAAAACGTTGTTAGAAAATAAAGGGATCACCGTATCGCTGCCGGTTAGCTATGCGCCTTTCAAAACAATATCTACCGGCTACTATCCAAAATGGATTGAAGCAGACATAACCAACAAAAGGCTTTACGTGCATGAGTATACTGAAACGGTAAAAACAATTCTGATTTCTGCAGGTGCACCTGCAACGCCTACGGTGACTGGACAGTATGCGGTAGGTGCAAAGCTGGCAAGCCAAGATATGCGAGGACGTAACGTCGACGGTAGTAATTACTTCCAACCGAGAGTGCCATGGATTATGTACTTTTATAACGATTACGCCATTCATGGTAACTACTGGAGACCACTCAGCTACTTTGGGAATGTAAACAGTTCTCATGGGTGCATTGGTATGACCCCTGCCGATGCTGCATGGCTATACGACTGGACTCCAAAAGGCACCCCCGTCATTGTCTATAAGTAATTGTCGCGGATGCTTATTTAGACGAACGCTGGTGCTAATTAGCTAGTTTCTGTGCAGCACGGATAACGTTGTCGAATAGGGCGCAAACGGTCAGTGGGCCTACGCCACCTTTTACTGGAGTAATGGTGATATTTGGTAATTCACGTACATTGGCAGCCACGTCGCCGATGAGTCCATTAGTGTCTGTGGCTACGCCAGCATCAACGATAATTGCCTCTGGTTTAATCATACTTGCAGTTATGAGTCCTGGCACCCCCGTCGCACACACCAGTACGTCTGCTTTCTTGGTTAATTCACCAAGATTATCCGTTGCCTTGTCGGCAATGGTGACCTTCAAATCTTGTGTCGCCCAAATACGCGCAAGTGGTTTGCCAACCAGACGACCATGACCAACAATGACTAATTCTTTTCCACGTAAATCGATATTGTAGCCAGCCAGTAACCAATTGATAGCAACTGGTGTAGGAGCATCAAATACCGTTTCTTTTGCTAGGCCATCTACATCTTTTGATTTTGTAACGCTATCGAGAATCTCTGTTGTTTGTTTTGGATCAGGCAGCGGAATCTGCACTATGATGCCGTGAACGTTTTTATCGGCGTTTAGTTTTTTAATCGTTGCTAAAGCTTCAGATTGATCGATAGTATGAACGTCTACCTCTACGAGGATTTCGTTGCCATAGTTTTGCTTAAGGCGCATGTAGCTATCGACAATCGGATCGGGATTGGTACGCACGATAGCAAGTTTGGGTTCTATGCGATGTGCTTGACGAAGTGCACGAACTTGACCAAGTTGACGTTCCTGGATATAGCTTGCGAGGTCTGAGCCATTTAAAATCTTCATATTACCCTACAGTATACCACGACTACCCCTGTTCTAATGTGTTATTTAAAGATACGATTTTAGCTTTTTCATGTCGAGCAATATAATTCCAGCTTTTTGATTTTGTATCAGGCCTTTTTGCTCTAGCATTGAAAGTTCACGACCAGTAGTTTCGCGGGATGCATTTATGGAGCTGGCAATATCTTGCTGACGTAGTGGAACATCGATTAGTATTCCTATGCTGGTTTTAGTACCAAACCGTTGTGACGCACCAATTAAGAATGATATAAGTCGTTCGCGTACCGTACGGTATTCCAAGCTCATGATTCTTTCTGAATGAATACGATACATTTCGAGTGCAATATCAAAGATCGGAACAAGTGAGTCTGGACTACTATTTAAGTAATCCTGATACTGTTTTCGGCTCAAGCGGTATACGACCGTAGGTGTTAGAACTTGGTATATTACGTTTCGCCCCTTGCCAGTATTTGCCCAGATTAGAGGAAATATTTCATGTGACTTTCGAATACTTAACAGGTTTTCTTCACCATACTTGGTAATGTCATATGCTTTGACTATTCCTGAATCTATATAAAAAACCGCCGAGAGCGTTTCGCCCGGGCGGATAATATACTCACCTTTTTTATAGGTCAAGCGTGTACCACGCTTGAACGCATCTAACATTGCATTTGTTTGTTCAATGGTAGCCAACATATATGTATTATGGCATGATTTTTAAGAAAATCCAGTTTTGTGATATTTATCTCATTCTGATAGTGCGAATGTTGGCTGTGCGAACAGATAATATAGACTATAGTAATAGTTGTTAAGAGGAGGTGCCGGGTTATGATAAGTGCTGCTATTGTGAAGCAACAACTAAAACGTATCGGTTTCAAAAAATCAACTTGGGGACAAGCTGAACTCAATGAACTCCCCAAAATATTAATTGATGGCGAAGAAATACAACATATCATCAATGGCCATTATGCAGGTGGATTTGCAACCTTATGTGCCACAAATTACCGACTTTTACTCGTCGATAAAAAGATGTTTTTTCTGACGGTTGAAGACGTTCGCTATGACATGATTGCGGAAGTTGATTACGGACATCAGCTTTTTGGAGCGACCATACATGTTCGAAGCTTTAGTAAAGACCTAAAGTTTCAAGGCTTTAAAATTCCGGAACTTCGTAATTTAACTAACTATGTTCAACACAAAGTAATGGAACTTCGTGGTCATCAGTTAAATCAGACTAAATTAGAGCCAACATTAAACACAAAATCGGTCATACCAATGCAGGTTTTCGATAATACTGACGACATAACTGAAGAGCAAGCAGAATCTTTGTTGCCAGTGAGTCAAGATGTTTGGTATAAAAGTAACCCTGGCCGTAAGTTTGCCAATCCTTATGCTCAAACACCATTGTTAACCCGACGTCGAACTAGTAAGTTCAATTATGCAGATAAATAGTTTCGTAATTACTCTATTCTACCTCTTATAATTCTGATATAATACGAGCCGTTATGCGGGTGTCGTACAACGGCTAGTATATGAGTTTTCCAAACTCAGGA
>CAYMTU010000005.1:0-24855 GCA_964393455.1 uncultured Candidatus Saccharibacteria bacterium | reverse complement strand
AGGCACCAGTTTTTGGTACTGGCATTCGGGGGTTCGAATCCCTCCGCCCTAGCCAAATAAAAATGCTCATCCTCCGGATGGGCTTTTTTATTTGTTTAAGGGTCGGGATCTGAACTTACGAATGAGCCAACGTAGTGAGAACATTCGGGTAGTTCGGTGAAGCGAGGACGCGCACAGGAATTTATTCCGAGCACGCCGGAGCGGAAAAGGACGAAGTCCGCTATCCCTCCACTCATGCTATATTTAATAGGTGACTGATACTGCTAATGCTATTTCTACATATAATGTAATAAAGGACTACTCGTCCGGTGGGCATGCGACCCGTGCCATAAATGGAATATCACTGGATATACATTACGGCGAGTTTTTAATGATTACCGGACGGAACGGTTCCGGAAAGTCTACGCTTATGCACCTAATGGCTGTACTCGATTCACCAAGTACTGGTGAGATTATGATTGAAGGAAAATTAGTCACTGGAATTCCGGAAAAAGAAAAATTTAAATTACGTCTACATTCTATAGGGTACATTTTTCAAGAGTATGCCCTTATTCAGGAATTGAGTGCCCTCGAAAATGTCATGCTTCCAGCACTTATGCTTAATAACTACGCAACAGCAAAAAAACTTGCGGTAGAACAGCTCTTGAAGGTCGGTTTGATGGAAAAGGTGCACCGGCTACCAACCCAACTTTCGGGCGGTGAACAACAGCGTGTCGCAGTAGCACGTAGCCTTGTAAATAGTCCACGGATTATTTTTGCTGATGAACCTACTGCAAATTTAGATAGTGTAGCATCGGTGCAAGTACTAGAAATATTTAAGAAACTAAACCAAAACGATGGCATTACGATCGTCATGGTAACGCATGAGCCCGAAGAGCTTGCATATGCATCGAGAGTAATCAATTTAATTGACGGCAGGCTAGATGAAACACGAGCTTAAACTACCATTTTATTTAGCATTTCAGTCAATAAGAAGAGGGCGTAAATGGACCTTATTTCTTACCATTCTATTGATGGCTGTTGCCTTCATTAACCTTATTTTTATTTCATCACTATTCAATGGCATTATTGATGGCAGTAATAAGCAAATTAAAAATACGCTAACTGGTAATGTATACATGGTTCCAAAAGAAGGTGTTGATTATCTTGTAAAAAAGAATGCTTTTTTAAACTACTTAAAAGTACTCGATAAAATTAACAGCGCCGATGGTATTGTTGCTGCAACATCCACCTTCAATTTCCCTGGAAGAATCGAATATAAATCACGATCAGGTAGATGGCCCATAGTTGCCATCAACCCGGAACAGTATGCAAAAGTGATTAATGTTTCCCAGAAAATGTACCAGGGTAAATATTTAGACGAGAACGATGATGACCAAATTATTCTAGGTAGACAAATTGCAGGTGGAGAAGGAGTAATATCAACGAGTACAGCACTGCGGGGCATCAAGGTTGGCGATAAAGTCAAGGTAGTCTTTGATAATAAATCAAAAACTTTTACGGTGAAGGGGATCTTTGACACTAAATTTGCTGAGTCTGACTCAAGAGCATTTATAACAGAAAAATCACTTAGGTCTATTTCGCCAGATATTGTAGATATTGCTAACGTAATACTCATAAAGACTGACGAGGATAAGGAGGAGAAAATTCTTGCAAGTGTAAAGAATTTGCGTCCAGATACCGAAACCTACTTATGGACAGAAGCCGCTGGAGTAATGAGATCGATAAGCAGCAGCTTTACGAGCATTAACGTGTTGATGACAATAGTTGGAGTTATTATAGCCGGCGTAACAACGTTTATTGTCGTATACGTGGACATCGTCAATAGAAGAAAACAGATTGGTATTTTACGTGCAATTGGCATAAGACCCTACATTATCGTTTCTAACTACATGATTCTTGCCCTCATATATGCAACGCTAGGGATTGTACTGGGCAGTGCAATATTCTTCTTAGGTCTTGTTCCGTATTTCAATGCGAATCCATTTACCTTACCCATAACAGAAGCAGTTTTGAATCTCAAGTGGGTTGAATATTTTGCAAGAATTCAAATCATCGGAATAGTTGCGGTTATATCCGGACTCATACCTGCTCTCATTGTTACAAAATCTAAAATGATTGATACTATTATTGGTAAATAAGCTCAAAGATGTCGCAGTTACCGTAAATATTTCTAGCATTTATACAAAATATAGTACAATGTGCTTAAGATTAGAAATTTAGTAAAGGACAAAAATGGAAATACCTATTGTAGATGGACAAGCAGAGAGACCGCAAGAGGGCGATGCTGCTCAGCAGCAACATATCAATCAGGGTGAAATGGTCGCTCCAATAGAGGGCGGCGCAGCAGAACTTGGCCAGCAAGATCCTGGCGTACAACCAGAACAGACGATGCATGAAAGTGAGTTGGAAGCACCTGCTGAAGATAGCACTTATCATAGTCCCTCACCAGAAGCACCACTTCATGAAAGTGAGATGAAAGCACCGCCGGAAGATACAGATCCAGCTAAAATTGAGTTGAGTGATAGTTTAGGCGATGCAAATGATAGTAGGTCAGAAGCACCGCTCCAGGAGAGTGAAATGGAAGCGCCCGCAGAGGACAGCGCTAATCCGAACCCCTTACCAGAAGCACCACTCCAGGAAAGTGAGATGGAAGCACCCTCAGAGGATATATCTAATGAACCAATAAGCCCTGATACACCTGCCGCCCGTGAAATACTTCCCGAGGTTCAAGAGAGCACACAAGGCGACGCGTTAATAACCGACAAAGAAGAGGCCGTAGAGGCAGCTTATGCAGCTAAGCCTTTCGAAGATGCAAAAATTGAAAAAGCCGACAAATTAAGTGACGATCAGCAAGAAGTTCTTAGCTGGTTATCAAGTGAGGCAGCTGAATCAGCCGTTAAATCGTATCGCGAAAGTAAAACCCAGATGACCGAAGCAGAATCCGCAATACGAGAGCACTTTGAACCAGTAAGACGAATTGCAAATAGCGAAGAGTCAAGCTGGGAGAAAGACAAAGCAAGTTTTGGAAGTGGCACCATAAGCGAAGAAGAGCGGGATAAGAAATACTCCACTACCGAGAAACTACTGCAAGAAATAGTTGATGATCAATTCGAGACCATTATGCAGAACGAGGAATCTTCGGATCGAGATAAACTCAATGGGGTGCAGCAATTAGCTAAAATACGCACCGCATTAAGAGCAGAGCTTGCGCTAAACCAAGGTGAAAATCCATTTCCAGGTTCACCCTCAGAACTTATGCACCGCTATGAAGCTCAACCCGAGATGTTGTTACCAGTACTCTGGGGTAAATTTATTGCTAGCGCGGTTCAAGATCGAGGGTTCTTCTCTATTGATGCTCTAGAACAAATCTCTAAACTCACTGGTCAGCCTTTTGAAACGTTATTCGATAAATTACACGATACTTTCGTTGAAGCTAATGCAAGTTCTGCCAACAAATCAGGAACCGATCAAGCATTGGATAGGCAAGGTTACTTATGGAGTCCTTCACGCAACCGCTACGTAAAAATCTCCGAGTAGTACTCAAATCTAGCGCTCATACTTTACTTGCCGCTGTGATACATTAGAAGCATGCCCAAAAAAACTAAGCTAACACGTAAAAATGTCTCAAATATAGACGGCGAGCAGTTAGTTTCTGATTACGTAACAGCACTCATCAATCGTTCTACGACTCATGCAGCCCAGAATGAGGCCGAAATTTCACAGCATCAAGCAGAATACTATTTGCAAAGCGCTCCAATACATACCAATGATGTATTCGTAACACCTCAAGATATACCGATCCATCTTCAAGATTCCCTAGCTCGGGCGAGTCTTGACGCTCAAATCAAAAAAGTGCAGGCAGCACAAATAGCGATAAAAAGCAGCGAGCAAATTGAAGAGCTTGAACGAAATAATAAAAGTAGGTACATCCATAAAAAAGTCCAACTTAGCGTCATAGATACCGCTATGAAACCCGTTCAATCATATTGGCAAAATAGAAAAACCGGCAAGATAACAACAGGAACAATATCTAGTACATCAATCAACGGAACAATCGAAGATATCGTACTGCAAAAAAATCTTCTTGTACTTAAACCTTCGCTTATTTCAAGGACCTTTAACCCAGAAAGAATCTATATAACTGCCTATATAGTAAATCCTGAAACACTGAAACCAATGGTCTCAATTCGATTTAAATAGGATCCTTTTCCAAATTGCTTGTGCTATTATTACTGTAATATGTTATTTCTAATACTCTTCGTTTTGCTCTTAGTATTACTGTACGATCATTTCCGAAAGAAACCAGATTTTTCTGCTCAAGAACCAGTACAAGATTCTCAGCTTCGTCAAAAAATTGCCCAGCAAATAGAGTCCGCCGCTAAAAGTGAAACCGATGAAAAGATTAAGCAAGGAATGTTACGCGCTACCGCAATTGTTAATTCAGGTGCAGTTGCTATTGCGGCTAACCTTGAAGGTAGTGCTCAAGCCGCAACGAACCAAAAGGTATCTTTGTCTAACGGATTGCAAAGCACTCAGACAGTAGCAGGCACAGCACCTGCATCGGCGTCTTCTTCGACAGCATCAACAGCTACAAAACCGCCCCAAAGCAATGCAATAACACTTCTTTACGTTGGGGCATTCCTCTTTGTAAGTGCAATGATAATTTTTATAGCCGCTCCTGTTTTAAGTGGCGGCGTCAAAACACTACTCGTATTCCTAACTGCTACACTTTTCTACGGCACTGGACTTTGGCTGCATCAGAGTTCGAAACTATTTAGATCCGCTGGACAGACGTTTGTGGCAATTGGAATGGTAACCCTACCATTAGTTGGCGTTGCTGCGTACAATCTCGTTTTTAACGAACAGCAAGCCTATGCCATATGGTTCATGACGTCAATCGTAAGCTGCGGAGCGTATGTTTTCGCACTATTCAAATTACGAACTCCGCTCATGGGGTACTTAAGTGTTCTTTCGGCACTATCGTTAGTAGAATCGGCGGTACTTACAACTGGACTGCCGCTATATTTCATAAGCTGGACCTTAGCTCTCGTGGCAATTTGCCTAGCAATACTCGGCAAATATAAGCATCTGTGGCCAGAACAAAAGGAGCCACTTGAGTTTTCTGCCCATCTGCTGCTTCCATCTGCCGTCGTCGTCGCTGCATTCAATATTCAAACGTTCGGCTGGTGGCAATTTTCGGCGGCGCTCGTACTTGCGGCTGCGTTCTATGCATATTGTGCGCAGGATAAAGAGCAGAGCATTGATAATCAATCGACTTTTTACGCTATTACTACACTCTTCGTTCTTGCAACCGTACCATCGGTGGCGACTGCTCTGGGATCGAGCATGCAAGCGAGTCTCATTGCACTACTGACTGCTACCGCAGTACTGGCAACTAACCTGGCATTGTTTACTAGATTTGGGCAGCATTACCTTTTTCGACAAACCATATCTGTTTTTGGCATAGTTCCGTTTATTGTAATTTGGTTTTTGCTAGGACAAGACGTAATACTTATCGCCCTTTCGCTCAGTTTAATCATTCTAGGTTCGGTTGCTTATTCGCTAAAATCAGCCGCCTGGCTGAGCGCCAGCTTTGTCCCATTGCTCGCAATGCCATTAGCTGTAAGTTCATTGAAAACAAATGGGCTAAGCGCTTCATCTCTTTCGATTATCTATGTAGCCATGGGTATTGTAGCGCTAGGAGCCCGTTACCTGACTCGTGGTAAAGACAAGGATACTAATCTTGCCATCAGCTCACTATACGTGATCTCATTATCAATGGGCTGGTTCTTTGCGGTAAATCATAGCCTACCGTACAGTGCAGTAATCTTAACAATCAACATGTGCCTGCTTGCCATAGCAAGCTTTATTGAACGAGAAGCGAAAATTTTTGGGGCAGCATTTGCCGGTCTATTTGTAGCCATAGCCTTAGCACTCAGCAATACAGGCAGCAAAATAGGGCTATACATTAGTCTGTCCTACGCAATTTTGGCGCTCTCTTCATATGCAGTTGCTGAAGTTTTCAATACTTCCGAAAGGTCAAAAATAATTCAGCAAATTGCTCCATTTGGAGTGTATGCAGCGTCCCTAAGTGCATTCTTCACCAATTCAGCAGATAGCAATGTGCCCGCCATACTGCTGATTGTAGCTGCATTGACGCTATGGTATCAGTCTAAGAAAACGTCTGAAATTGAGCTAGAAACAACAGCTTACATTTCAGTAGCAGGTGCAATAAGTTGGCTACTTATTAATGCTGACGTCCGAGAGCTACTTATGTATACGCACCTATGGGCAGCTACGTTTGGATTGATGTACTACTGGAGAAAGAAGTCTAACGACAACCAAAATGCCAATAATTTCTTAATGCTCGCATTACTCGCATTTAGTGTGCCTTTCGGACTGCAAACTTTAGGTAATTCAGGAACAGCGCGGGGATGGCTGTTTGTCATAGAGCATATACTGCTGATTCTGCTTGGAATGAGCATGAAAAACGACACTGTTATAAAATGGGGTCTCGTTGCAACTATCGGTGCAGTTATATTCCAGCTTCGTGATCTCACATTCTTGTTACTTGGGATACTTGGACTTACCGTCATAGGTATTGCAATCTGGCTCTTAAACAGAGAGGGCAAAAAGCCTGGTAATTCAAAACAGTAATTTTGTATGATTATGGTAATTGAGTAAAAAGGAACATTCTATGGCAAAACCAGATAATGACCAAGAAATATACGGTGCACCACTTGAACTACCAGAAGAGAGTCTCGATTCGTCTACGCACCACCAAAAACCATCAAATACCTTTAGGTACAAACGTTTTTTTGCAATCACTGCTGTGTTAGTTATAGCATCTGTCTGTATATACGTTCTTTTATTGCGACCTAAACCATCGGCACCAGCGAAGACTAATCAAGCCGATTCTACTGCTAAACCGTCCGACGATTCACGAGACAGTGGCGTGACCACAAATCTTAAGAAATATAATGGTGATTTTCCACGCATGGAACTCAACTACCCCGCGACCTGGACGCTAACAGAAAAAGACAATGGCGTAACAATTAGCTCTCCAGAATTTACATACACGACGATTAATAAAGGCGAAATTAATGGTAATTTTATCGTATACATACGCCAGGGTGCTCGAGAACAAGAGGGCACCTATATCGGTCGCGGGCTGGCAGTTAGACCAACAGAAAAACTTGTCTATAAAGCGCCAAGCTCAACGCAACGTGCTGATACTAATCTGACACTATTCGGGCTCGATTCGAGTGATTACTTTTCATACTTTTTCATTACCGGGGACTATGAACTAAAGAAAGGTGAGACACTTGGGCCATCTTATGGCAGAGAAGCAGATACCTACATTATTACCGGTGGATACGGCACAGACAAACAAGTTAACCCAATGGACTTTAATAACCTAGAAATAATAAAAGCTACGAATGAAAATGCATATAAGCAGGGGATTGAAATTGTAAAATCAATAAAAGTATACTGATGTACTTTTTAGTTTCTGCTTTCTACTTTACTACTTAAACCCTATAATTATGCCTATGATACACAAAAAAATTAACATCCTCATCATTGGTGGTGGATTTGCCGGAATCAAGGCGGTTCGCAACCTCTATAAAAATATAAACTTAGAGATAACAATTATTTCAGACCAAGAAACGTTTCGCTACGGGGCAACGATTTGGCGCGCAACAACAGGTTACCTTAAAGACATGTCCTACATTCCGATAGATACACTACTTCCTCATGCGCCGAACGTAAAATTCGTACAAGATACAGCTGTAAAAATTGACCGTAAAAAAAGAAAAGTCGTGACTACTTCAGGAAACACTTTTAGCTATGATTACTGCATTATTGGGCTTGGCGTAGTAACGAGCTACTTTGGAATCGAAGGACTTGAAAAATACTCGTACAGTATTAAATCTAGTAGTGGGTTTGATGAATTTCGGCACCATCTGCATGAAGCACTGTTGCAGGACCATGCACTCGATAAAAATTACGTAGTTGTCGGAGCAGGACCTACCGGAGCTGAACTAGCAGCAGCGCTAAAAACGTACCTGAAAGAAATTGCACATCACCATGGTATTAAGAAATCTAAGGTCAATATAGACCTAGTCGAAGCTGCACCACGCGTGCTACCAATGCTACTGCCCAAAGCATCAAAAGTCACCTTAAAGCGTCTGCAGCATTTGGGCGTTAAAGTAATGACCGGTAAAGTCGTAAAAGCAGAGACTGCCACAACCCTAAAGGTAGACGATAAATCTATTCCTACTAAAACAGTCGTCTGGACTGCCGGAGTCACTAATAACTCATTCTTTAATGATAATGCTGACCAATTTACACTAAACGAAAAGAAGCGTGTTGTTGTAGACGAGTATCTGCGGGTGGATGACCACTGCTTTGTTATAGGCGATAGCGCCGCCACGAAATATAGTGGCCTTGCACTCACCGCACTTCACAATGCCAGCTATGTAAGTTGGTATATCGCACGCGACCTAGAGGGCTATAGAATACGCCCCTACAAGCCCTTGAAGCCGGTTACTATCATTCCCATTGGTGATAAATGGTCTGTTTTTCAGTGGCGTAATATCGTACTTTCTGGACGGGTAGCCTCCTGGATGAGAACAATCTATGACTTTATTGGCTACAGTGAGGTCATGGGCCTTAAAGCTGCTTGGAAGATTTGGCTCAAACGTAATAAAAAGCAAGAATCATGCCCAATGTGTAAGTAATGCATGCCTTAATAATACAAGATGGCTCTTATACTGAGTCCTGTAAAAGGATACAATAGGTCGTATGAGTACATTTGAAGAGGCTTACAAACAGCTCAATGACGAGCAGCGTGCTGCGGTAGACACAATTCAGGGACCGGTTCTGGTTTTGGCCGGACCAGGAACAGGTAAAACACAGCTGCTCAGTGCTCGAGTTGCGAATATTTTAAAAAAGACCGATACCGATCCTTCAGCAATTACGTGCCTCACCTTTACGGTTAATGCAGCGAACAACATGCGCGAGCGATTGCGAAAAATGATTGGAAGTACCGCGAATCAGGTTGTAATAAAGACCTTTCATTCCTTAGCCGCAGAAATAATTGCTTCTAATCCTCAGTACTTTTATGCAGGCGCAACACTCAACCCAGTATCAGACCTTGCCGCACAAGAAATCCTCCAATCAATTTTTGATACGTTAGCGCATGATAATCCTCTTGCAGTTCGCTATGATGATCGCTATAGCTACCTAGGAAGTGCGTTGGGTGCAATTGGAAAAGCGAAAGATGCGGGTCTAACTCCAGAGCTGTTACGTACAGCGCTTAAACAAAATCTAAAGAGCATAGAAAAGATAGAACCGCTACTAGTAGAGGTATGTAAGCCCAGTCTATCGCATAAATCTCTCGATACATTCTCAAAAAATCTTGAAGAAATTCGCAATAAACACCCCGACGACGCATTGGTTGCATCGATAGTACGACTCTTTCAAACTGCTATTGAGTACGATGTACCGACAACTAAATCTGCAGCCACCAGCAAGCTTAAATCCAAGATTCTAAAAAACGATAATGGATCAAAAAAACTTGTATCCGAAAGACGAGCAACCAATTGGTGGCTTGCCCTAGCTGACGTCTATGAAGCGTACCAGCTCGCATTGTATAAGAGAGGGTACCTGGACTACTCAGACATGCTGATTTCCGTTATAACTGAACTTTCAAAAAATGATGATCTTAGGTTAGATATTCAAGAAGCAACACACTTCTTACTCATAGATGAATTTCAGGATTCTAACCGCGCCCAAATTACATTAGCTCATTTACTGACAGACAATCCCGGTATCGAAGCGCCTAATATTATGGTTGTCGGTGATCCAAATCAAACAATCTATGGGTTTAACGGGGCAGTTCTAGACAATATTGACCAATTTGAGCAGTTCTATGGAGAATCACTGGTTACCATTAATTTAATCGAGAACTATAGAAGCACACAAACAATTCTTGATAATGCTGCGCAAATAATTGAACCCTATACTTCGTACAGACCTAAGCTAGCGTCTAATAAACAAGACGATGAAAAGGTTCATTACGCTGCGTACGCTACTCCAAATGATCAAGCCATCGCAGTCGGATCGTTGGCTTCAAACATCCTTACAAAACACCCCGAGCAAACAGTTGCTGTTCTTGGTCGTAGCCATACCAGCCTGTCGTACATTGCTCGTTATCTTCACAGCAAACATATTGCTGTAAACTACGAGCAGGTGATAGATATACGCACCACAAAAGCTAATCTACTAATCCTAAATATACTGCGCCTACTTCAAGCGATGAGCAAAGGAGACAAACAAACGACAAACCACCAGCTCTCGCTGCTACTACAGAATGAGGTATTTGTACTCGACGCTGATCTTCTGTGGCGCGTCGCAACGTCGGCACACAAAACACGTGACTGGATAGAAACGTGTATCACAGAACCCGAGACAAAACCAATTATTGTATGGTTGCGATCGCTCGTCAGCGCATCTATTAGTGAGTCAATCAATGGTGTAATTGAGCAGCTCCTTTCATCAGAGTACAACACAGGCAAAACGCTCTATAAGCAACTATTTACACATAAAGACCCCGAAACAACAATTGTCGAAGCTCAATCAACGTCAAAGCTAATTGAAATTGCCAAACAGTATGCACAAACTGACCATATTGGCGTAGGTGAATTACTTAGTCTTACTGAATCTAATATGCAATCTCGACTTTTCAGTTTTAGTCCGAGTGTCGGAAGACACAGTAGCGCCGTAAACCTCATGAGTGCACACGGTGCTAAAGGTCTAGAATTTGATCATGTGATCATCATTGATGCTGATGATAAAAACTGGAGACCGTCGTCATCAAGATACCCAGTGCCAATTAGCCTGGATGTACATGTTGGATTGGAAACCGCTGCTGACTATGCTCGACTACTGTACGTAGCGATGACAAGGGCCAAACAGACTTTGACAGTAAGCTACGTTCAAGGACAAGAGGGAGACTCTCGATTAATCCCCGCTGAACAGCTGACAAATATTGAATTCGATACGGTACTACCTGCGAGTAATGAAGCGTTCGCTCAATCTACAATCAGCGAAGTTATTTTTCCGAGACCGCAGCGAAAAACCATGCACGAACTTTTAGAGACACAGCTAGCAAACTTCAAGCTCAGTCCTACGGCTTTAACTAATTACCTCGATCTAACCCGTGGTGGACCCACACATTTTATTGAACACAATTTGCTTAAACTACCAGAACCGGCATCGATTACCTTAATTCACGGGAATGCAATGCACTCTGCAATGGAGCTTGCTCAAATCCAAATTAACAATAGCAAGTGGGACCTCGACGCGATAAAGCGTCTCTACGCTAAAAAAGTCACAGCTGAAGGATTGCCGCATAAAACGACGGAACGGCTCATCGGGAAAGGTGAGGGACAGCTTGATGCTCTATTTACGCAGTATGGTGTAACCCTGGATCCTTCAAGCATGAGCGAGCAGGGCCTTTCGATCATTCTTGAAGATAATACACCACTGTACGGTAAAATAGATCGGCTTGATATGTGTGATGATAAAAATATGCGAGTCATTGACTATAAAACCGGTAAGCCACTGTTAACGTTAACTTCAAAATCAGAAGCAAACTTACTAAAAATGTGGCGACACAATCTTCAACTAGGATTTTACATAGTACTCTTACAGCACACAAAACGCTTCTCTCGTAAAAACTACACAGCGCAGATAGTCCAACTCGATGCAACCGATCCAGCGCATCTATACCTTGACTATTCCATTAACAACCGAGACATTGACCGAATAAAACTCCTCGCTGGAGCTGTGTACAGTCGAATCGTTAATCTCGATATGCCTGATGTGTCTGCCTACGAGCAAAACCTCAAAGGTATTCAAGCGTTCGAACAAGACCTTATCAACGGCGAGATTTAAGGTACTACTATAAAAAATCCTACTTCCATAAGACTCCTTCTAAAATAGCTAGCGCATACAAAAACCCCCCGGATAATGGAGGTTTTTGTAAATTCGATTTATCTTACTTATTTTCGTTTTTTGGACGATTTAGTAGAGCTCTTTTTCTTAGCCGAAGAAGCGACAACTTTAGGTTTAACTACTTTTGTGGCCTTCATTTTTTTAGAAAATAACGATTCGTCTGTAAATACTAACGCATAGGTATTCATCCCAACGATTGCACCAACGACCGGACCTGCAACGTAGGCCCAATTTACCGAGCTAAGGCCAATAGCAACAGCAGGGTTAATGATACCGTTGCTTTTAATAGGCTGTTGAGTAAGTTGATTAACGCCCAAAGTTGCGGCAGAGGCGATCAAGATGCCAACGAGCAAAGCAGTACCAGCACTAAAGGCAAGCTTACCTCCGTCATACTTTTTATACACGGCAGCAACTAATGCAAAGCCAAACACGAACGCACCAATTGCCTCGGCTGTGAATGCTTTTACGTCGAATTTTCCAGCGATACTTTCAACAGGCTGTCCGGCAAAGTACTTAATCAGATATAGTGCCGCAAAACCACCAAGTACTTGCGCAACAATATACGAAATTGCTGTTAATGTTTTTACTTTGCCGACTGTCCAGAAACCCAGCGTAATTGCCGGATTAATGTGTGCCCCAGAAACGGCACCAATCGTAAGAACAGTAAGTGCCAACACGAGACCTGCAGCCATTCCTGCAAATAATGAAATTGGAATAATAGAAACCACCGCGTACACTGATACCGCTAAAATCGCTGTACCTAAAAACTCTGCCAAAACCTTGGCAATCTTTTGTTTACTTAACATTTAAACCCTCCTTAGAATATCTGATAGTTAAACAATAATACGTAACCGGTAAAAAATCAATTAAACGGCGTGTAGTATTTACATCCTTAATTGTTATGCACCAGTGTCTACTTGTCTGCAGAAATCGCAAAGACAGGCAAGTCACCCTTAGTCAGAGTCGCCGCTGTTGCAAGGGTGTATACCAGCATACTCAAGAATGCCTCATGCTGCTCCTTTGAGTCATCGAACATACTCTCGCTAATCTTTTGCAGTCTTGGAACGTCTACTGCAAAGACTTGAGCCTTATCATTACTAATTTGTCTGATATATTCTTGGTTTACGGTGTAGCCTTCAACTGTATTGATAACAATAGCTATCTCCAGGTGCGGCCCTTCGAGCTCTTTCACGATCTTTCCATCATCAACGATCGTATCCATTACTTTTCGTCCGCTATAGTCTTGACCGGCAATTTGACCTGCATATGACTCAAATTCGTCGTAAACACGCTCAAGACCGGTTGTATCGCCAGTCAGCACACCTACAGCCTGAGTAATATTTTCACGGAAGCGGACTGAATTTTCGATAATTAGTGGAGCTCGATCAATTGCACCGCAGCCACAATTGTCTCCGTGTGCATGGTCGTCGGTATGAGCACCAAATGGGACTCTTTTTCGCTTAAGAAAGTCTTTTGAGCTACTTACTGTTTCGTGTAATGACATATCTTCTGCCTTACCCATACCAATAAGCGCTACGGATCCCATCATCAGACCACCACCGAAGGCCTTGTATCGATGTAGGGAACGTTTCATATAGTCGAGCGAGTCGCCGACCTTCCTAAAAACTGTCTTCACGCCACGACCGTCGCCGCATCCATCATCATCAATCGGGCTGCCGCCAGTATCGGTATCAATTGGAACAATAATTTCAGGTGAGTTAATAGCCTCGTGAACCTTGGATATCGTATCAGTGTCTATTGCGTGCTGGTGCTCCTCGTCAATACGATCTTCTACTGAAATTGCGCCGTCTCCAAAATTTAAACCATCAGTAATCTTTATACATGTTACGTCGAGATCCATTTCTCTCCTTTCAATTTGTTCGCCCAAAAAGGCATCTTTTTCTATCATTAAATATAAACTCCATCTAACTATATATTTTTATACAACCAGATCATCATACTCGTCAAAATAGATTAAATCAATATTTTGATGCTATACTATCCACAGAAGTAGGGCATATAAATGCAAGATACGCAACGTTTTAAGAACATCATCCGTGCACTTCCGCCACACATACGTTCAGGCAGTGAACTTCCGAGCGAAGCGCTAAGACTTGAATTTGATGCGTATCTAGAGTCCTCGCAGCCAACTCTACACCGCAATATCCATGGTATCTCACGACTAATTCTGGATGCTCCTGACAGCAAAGATCTGTACGATCCCGAAGCAAATCAATACGTACTCAGCCCCTTACAGCTACGTGGGCTTATTGCAGCTGGCGCAATTGCTGGAGCCGAAATAACGCTTATTACAATCGGCGAGAACCTTGTTGAAGCACAAGAGCTAGAGAATCAAACGTTTGCCATCGATAGCGATAGACCTGACTCAGACCATGGTAGCGCCTAGCTTCTAGTACACAACCGGGTTTAATGCTTTTGGAAAAGCGTAGTTCCTTGGACGGTCAGTGGTTGCAATTGCCCACGTCCAGGTACCTCTAACGCCTGGGTGTGCGGTGCGGACAGCACTATATATTGATGCCATCTGCGATTCCTCCACAACATACTTTCTCCAGTCGTCGGGTCCATACCAAAAGCCAATCGAAAACTGGTCCTCACGAAGATTGCAGTCTCTCATCCACTCCTTCATTCGAGCAATCGCATTCTGGGAGTTAACCTTGTCTGACATATTATAGAATTGAAAGCCTACAAAGGTCAGATCATTCCCAAGCTCTCGTGCTATATCCTTGTACGGATATTCTATGCCTTCGAAGGGTGCCATGGTTATCGCGAAACTAGTACCATGACGTACCTTTAGCTGGCGACTCGCAGATACAAGCCCATTGATAGATATCCCCCCAGGAACTCCAACCTCTAAATCCCAATCAATCCCGGAAAATCCAAATTCGTCTATGAGAGGATTTACGCTATTCAGAAAACTCTGAACCTCTGCTGTGCTGTTTAATCCCGATGCAGCGCCACCCGCGCCACCGATCGACAGGATCGTAGGTTTTCCTTCTAGCTTGCGTTGCTTATACTCGGTCGCCAGTCTTTGACGATCAACAGCAAGCTCCATATTTACGGAGCCACTGCTATTTACCGTAGCGAACGCATGGAACAAAAGATTATACCGCGAATCTATTTGACTAGGGTAAACCCCGGACCACCATTCAAGATAACCACCCACAAATCTTGAAGGAATTATTGCGTTATTGCCACCAGCAGAGAATTGTATGGCCTTTGATCCACTTGCAGAATTATTACTAATCATACGTGCAGGGTTCCTGATAGTTGAGCTTGTACTCTCGGGCTCTAATGATAAGGTAGGGACTGCAGCTGACGACAAACTAAAGAGAATCACACCAAAAAAGCTAATAATACCAACTATTAGAAATGCCTTTTTCCGCATCTTTCAGACCATTTCAGTGACTTCTAGGTCATTTAACCGCATATGCTATACATAATAGCATTACAATGATTAGCTTATAAAGCCAAGATAAATTGTGTTACAAAACTAACGGCGTTTTCGGCGTTTGAGTTCAGCAACACGAAGTCGGGTTGCCTGACGATCGACAAGTGCCTGAGCATGCTCCAGTGAAACAGTATCACGTGCCTCGCGAGCCATTTTCTTGGCTTCTTCAAAAGCTTTTTGGGCTTCTTGCTCGTTAATCTCGTTTTCGTTTGTCGCTTCGTCTACGAGTACACGGACAACATTATCGCCAATCTCGATAACGCCCCCGTTAGTAGCAAAGTGCAGTAGCTTAGAGTCATCGTCACCTGATTTTCGACGTACGCTTATAACCCCGTGACTAGCAAGACTAACCAGTGGCATATGGTTTGGAAAAATAGCAATGTACCCATCGTTGGTTGGTAGTACAATCTCGTATACTTCTTCACCAAATTTTACGCCGTCCAGTGTAACTAGATCAAATCTAATCATTATTATTCTGCTGACTTTCTTAAGGCAAGAGCTATAGCCACATCACCAATGCATTTAGCATCCGGAAACTCACCGCTAATCCAAGGCTCGAACGCTTCTTGAAGCGCTTGATGCTTTTCTGACATTGTAGGTTCATCGACTTCGTGAGTGTCTGTCATGACTTTATACTCTATACTTTCTACTTAATACTTATTAAGAAATTACTTAACTTCCGAAATCTTTCCCTTCATATAGAAGGCGCTTTCCGGCTTATCATCGTGCTTACCGTCTAAAATTTCACGGAACCCTTTTACGGTGTCTTTTAGCGGAACGTACGTTCCAGGAATACCACTAAACACTTCTGCTACGTGGAACGGCTGCGTTAAGAACCGTTGGATTCTACGAGCACGAGAAACCGTTTTCTTATCTTCGTCACTAAGTTCTTCCATTCCAAGAATTGCAATAATATCTTGTAGGTCCTTATAGCGCTGCAACAATCGTTGGATTTCGCGCGCAACCTCATAATGTTCTTCACCAACTACTTCGGGGTCAAGAATGGTACTGCTTGAATCGAGTGGATCAACTGCAGGATACAAGCCAAGCTCTGTCAATGCACGGTTAAGCGAGATGGTACTATCGAGGTGTCCGAAAGTTGTTGCCGGGGCTGGGTCAGTAAGGTCGTCTGCTGGCACATACACCGCTTGAACCGACGTAATTGATCCGGTCTTCGTACTGGTAATTCTCTCTTGCAATCCACCCATTTCTTGAGCCAAGTTCGGTTGGTAGCCAGCAGCCGAAGGCATACGACCAAGCAGCGCAGATACTTCAGCGCCAGCCTGCGTAAAACGGAAAATATTATCAACAAACAAAAGCACGTCCTTACCTTCGTCTCGGAAACCTTCGGCAATAGTCAATCCCGAAAGTCCAACCCGAAGTCGAGCACCAGGCGGCTCATTCATTTGTCCAAAGACCAGACTCGTTTTGTCGAGCACGCCCGATTCTTCCATTTCGTAGTACAGATCGTTACCTTCACGCGTTCGCTCACCTACACCTGCGAACACGCTCGTTCCACTGTGCTCTTTGGCGATGTTATTTATAAGTTCCGTAATAAGAACGGTCTTACCAACACCAGCTCCACCGAAAAGACCAACTTTTCCACCTTTCGTTATTGGACATATGAGGTCAATAACCTTAATTCCTGTTTCTAGAATTTCGGTAGTACCAGATTGCTCAGAAAGAGCAGGGGGAGCACGATGAATTGGTGCACGTTTGTTAAAATCGCCTTTTTTGCCATCGATAGGCTCACCGACTACGTTGAACATCCGACCCATCGTCTCTTTGCCAACCGGCACACTAATTGGCGCTCCCGTGTCAACGACTATAGCGCCGCGCTTCAGACCATCGGTACTCGATAGCGCAATAGCTCGAACACTATTTTCACTCAAATGTTGAGCAACCTCGAGAACAAGCTTTTTATCGCCAAGATCTGCATGGATAGCGTTGTAGATGCTTGGCAAATGACCTTGCTCGAACTCAACATCAACAACTACTCCCACAACCTGCGAGATAGTACCTTTTTTCGTTTTTTCTAATACTGCCATAATTACTCCTTAACTTCCTATTTCCGTTACTTCATCATTTCCATATCGTTCCTGCATTCGTGGGTGTATCATTTCGGTCCCTACTTCTTCTTCAGACGCCCTGTGATCAATAGCCGGTATGTCTAGCGTAGGCTCTATACCAAATTCTTCCACTGAATCTGGATAAAAAGTTTGCCCATAATCGCCGAGAACATCTGGCCTTTTGATAAATTCGCTCATTTTATAGCCTCCGATCCACCCGTTATTTCTGCAAGCTCTTGAGTGATTGCTGCCTGACGCGCAGTATTGAATGCCAAGGTCAAATCTTCTATCAGATCGCTCGCATTATCAGTAGCGCTCTTCATGGCCATCATCCGCATAGATTGTTCGCTGGCACTTGATTCTAAAAATGCCTGGTTTAGCTGTGCCTCAATCAATCGTTCCGTTACTGCATCGAGAACTGCTTTAGGTGATGGTTCAAAAATTACATCACCAAGAGTATCAATTAGATCAGATGCTACATCGTCATCGCTATATGCAGCAGGCAAGAGACGCTCAACAGCAACTTCTTGCACAATGCTCGATTTATAGTCGGTATACAGCACATCAACAGCATCAGCTTCACCATCTTTAAATTTCTGAATAACAGTATCAAGAATTGGTCTGATGTCATTTGCAGAAGGATTTTCAGGGAAATCAGTATATACGGCAACCACTTCTACGTCTTCAAATCGAACTATAAATTTCGCTCCTTGCTTACCTATCACAATCGCCTGGCTTTTGATACCAGCTTCCTTGTCGTCAATTAATTCTTTTGTGAGTCGGCGCAGAATGTTGCTGTTGTATGCACCAGCCAAACCACGATTACTTGTCACCACGACATGCAATCTTTTATTTGTAATTCTAAATGCGTACAAAGGATTCTTTTCTACATCGGTCGTTTCACGCAATCGTGCGAGTATCTGTCGAGCCATATTCCTATAATCTCGACTTCTTTTAGCATGCTCTTGAGCACGGCGCATTTTACTGGCACTAACCAACTCCATAGCTTTGGTGATTTGCTTGGTGTTCTTAACGCTAGAAATGCGGCTCTTAAGCTGCTGACTACTGGCCATGTTAGCTTTCCTTATATCCTTCGGCTATTTTTTTTGCTTCGTCCATAACTGCTTTCTTCGCTGCATCAGTAGGTTTGCCACCCTTATTAAGTTCTTCCATCGTTTTGCGATGCTGTGAATGTAGTTCACGAAGTAATGATTCTTGTGCTGATTTTATTTTAGTAACAGGTACCGTATCAAAAGCACCTTCGGTAGCTGCCATGAGCGCTGCGGTTTGCTCCCAAACGCCGAGTGGACTAAATTGTGGCTGCTTCAGAAGCTCAGTCAATCGTTGACCACGTTCAATTTTTTGTTTCGTTTCAGGATCAAGGTCAGTACTGAACTGTGCGAATGCGGCAAGTTCACGGAACTGTGCCAGGTCGAGTCGTAAACTTCCAGCGACGCTTTTAACCGCTTTAGTCTGAGCAGCGCCACCAACACGCGATACCGAAAGTCCTACAGATACTGCCGGACGAATACCTTGATAGAATAAACTCGTTTCCATAAATATTTGTCCATCGGTAATCGATATCACGTTAGTAGGAATATACGCACTAATGTCGCCAGCCTGGGTCTCAATGATCGGTAGAGCAGTCAAGCTACCGCCACCTTTTTTATCGCTCATCTTTGCTGCACGCTCTAGTAAGCGACTGTGCAGGTAGAAGACATCACCTGGATACGCTTCTCGTCCTGGTGGTCGTCGAAGCAATAGTGACATTTGTCGATATGCAACAGCGTGTTTCGTAAGATCATCGTAGGTAATGAGTGCATGTTGACCATTATCACGGAAGTACTCACCGATAGCTGCACCAGCGTATGGGGCGAGGTACTGCAAACTCGCTGGATCAGAAGCACTGGTAGCAATAACTATGGTTTGCTCCATGACACCTTCGCGCTTTAGTCGCTCGATGAGTCGAGCAACTTTACTGAGTTTCTGCCCAATTGCAACGTATATGTTTATAACACCAGTTTCTTGTTTGTGCTGGTTGATCATAGTGTCGACCGCAATTGCAGTTTTACCGGTCTGACGGTCACCGATGATTAACTCGCGCTGACCGCGACCAATTGGCACCATCGCATCGATTGCCATCAATCCGGTCATAAGCGGCTCACTCACACTCTTTCGGTCTAGTACTCCCGGCGCATCATTTTCTATCAGCCCTTTATGGCTACTCTTAACAGGACCCTTGTCATCTAGTGGGTTACCAAGCGGGTCAACAACGCGACCAATAAGTTCAGGCCCGACAGGAATTTCCATGACACGACCAGTTAGTTTTACGCGCATACCTGCTCGTACTTTCACATCTTCACCCATAAGCACGGCACCAATTTCACCCTCCATGAGGTTTAGTGCAAATGCCGGAATGACACCTTCATCACCCTCAATTTCGATCATTTCATTGTAGCCTGCGTTTTGTAGGCCATAAATCCACGCGATTCCGTCTCCAATTCGCGTCACGATACCAACATTCTCAATTTCTGGGCTATTCTTAAGCTCAGCTATAGCTTTACGAATGTCGGTGGATAGTTCTTTAATGCTAATGTCTGTCATATATTTCATTCTCCTTATGCGGTCACGCCTGTTAGTCGTTGTAATTGCCGGCGTACGGTTAAATCGAGCCGTTGCTGAGCTGTTTCACAGCGCACACCGCCAATTACACTCTTATTTATTGTATGTTCTATGATTACCTTAGATGCACCGTTTTGTTTTTTGAATTTTTCAATCAAAGGTTGAAGCACCCCATCATCGATTGGGCGAGCGGTTGTAATGTGTAGGTACAATGTATCGCGTCCAGAGAGCAGTAGTCGTTCAATTTCTCGAATTATTGCACCTAAACTTCCGACTTTCTTTTCTTCAATTAAAAATGCAGCCAGGGAAGTAGTCACCATATTCAACGATTCTCCACTCTCGAGTCGTGAAAGTACGGCACGAGCAATAACACTATTGCTAGCAGAATTGCTCATGCGCGTACCCTCGATAAAGCACGCTCGATAAGACTACTATCTTTCTTTGCGTCCAGTTTTTCGCCAATTATCACTTCAGTAGCTTCACTCACGAGTGAAAGCATTTCACTACGAAGTTCTTTTCGAGCAAGTTGCATCTCACGCTCTATCCGAGCACTCGCATCCTTTAAGATTCCATCGACTTTGACAGCAGCAGTTGCTTCGCCAGCTTTAATGATTTCGCCAGCCTCTTGATGAGCTGCTGCTAAAATCTTATCAGCATCGGTACGAGCCTTGTGCTGCATTTCTTGTAATTCTTTATCGAAATTTGTCTTTGCATGTTGCATTTCGAGACCGAGTGAGACACCCTTATTGATTGTCTTTCGACGTTTTTCGAGCGTGTCCACGATACCGCGCAACGCAAACTTCTTAATAATTAAATACAAGAGTACAAATGTTCCAGCTTGCAAGATAATTGCCTTGATATCTATACCAAGTACTGCAATTCCTTCTTTTTCAGCCGCTTCTGACGCAAATCGCGTCAGCAATGTGTTAAACATTTACGTTCTCCTTACTATTTCCGATAATTCTGCGATCGATTTCATTTCCTTCGCTTGGATTTAGCTCAAGTCGAGTGGAACTGTGATCGGTTTCATGCTGAGACACAGTGCGCGTAAAAAATGAAGCTCGTAAATGAACCGTACGGAACGGTACGGTAAATGCGAACTGGAAGTTTTTACGATGCAATGTACTCAGCATGAAAGCGACTTTCTTTTTTTTTACACTCTACTTGATTATGATTGCGCCCAGGAAGGCCAATAGCGCCGTAACCTCAACCATGGCAGCGATAATAACGATCTGACCAGCAGCTTTACCAGCTTCTGGGTTTCGTCCTAAAGCTTTCATGTATGCTTGACCAATCCAGCCAAGGCCAATCGCGGCACCGAAAAATGCGATACCTAGCATGAATGCTTTAGCGGCGACTGGATTCCATCCGCCTTTTACTCCTACTTCGACAGTTGTCTCAGCAGCAAATCTTGTTATTGTTGGAACCATTTATATCTCCCTATAGTTTTTCACCAAACGCACCCTCGGAAGAGCCACGTATGGATATTAATTGTTAATGGTTTACATCTCCTTCGAGTCTCGCCACAATTGGGTCAACTTCGATGGTAGGATGTTCGTCGTCATGACTGTGCGCAATCGCAAGACCTAAGTATGTCGCGCAAAGAACGGTGAATACATAGGCCTGGATGCCAGCAACCAGAATTTCGAACATCGCTATTGGTAAAATTGTAAACGACTGAAAATCTCTACCAATAAAGGCAAAGACCGCAATCAAAATTTCACCGACAACGGTGTTTAAAAACAAACGAAGCGCCAAGCTTACCATTCTTGTAAGCTCACCAAAAACTTCCAGTAACCCAATGAACATATTTATTGGGTTAAACGGCTTATTCGTGAAGTAGTGCTTCAGGTGACCGGAAAAACCCGACTCTTTAATGGAAAGGTACTGGACAGTTCCGATCGCTATAATCGCCATTGCAATGGTTCCATTTAAGTCAGCAGTAAATGCACGAAATAGAGGGAATGACCCTTCTGCCGTCGATGCGCTAATACCTGGGCCAACCCAAGGCATTATTCCCATAATGTTATTGAAAATTATAAAAATAAAGAACGACCCAAATATTGGGGCATACTGTATTGCTTTCGCACGACTACCCAACGGACCTTCAATGAGACCTATAACAAATTCAATTATCATCTCAATAAATTGCGTTATTCCTTTGCCAGCCTTCACTCTAGTTCGTTTACGGGCAAAAATACCAATAAAAATAAGAAATATTGCGCACATCAATCCATAGATCATTGAATTTGTAATATTGAAATTACCAATTGTAAATACGGTTTCTGCTGCCAACGAAATATGTGGTTCATCCGTGCTACCTGCTGCAACGAGTGTAAAAAGATTTAACATATGCCCCCAAAAAATCCTCTCGAAGGCATATTAATTTTAGTCGTCATGCATATGGCGGCGTATCTCATCATTCTTTAGGATAGTATAACAGTAGTCAGGGCTTAGCTGCAACACTTTTTTGATTTTGGTAAAATTTAATGTTTTGCTGTTTACTTTCAAAAAGCGCTATACCCGAAATGTAAGTCTTTTTATGCTAAAATTACTCTTATGGATAAAGATATCCGACAGCAGCCTTCATATACAGATCCAAAAAGCGTACCTTTTCCAGTACGCGGGATTGTAAAAGTACAAAATGAGAGAAACTCCAAAAAAGTTATTATTCAAGCTCTCGTTGGGATGGTAGCAACCATTATAGTTCTGGCGGTTGTCTCAAAACTATTTGCAGAGTAATAAATGAAACGGATACGGTTTGACTATAAATGTAGCCATAAATCTAATCGCGGTAATCGGAATGATTTCGGTTGGCACATACCTAGTTTATCGGGGGCTAAAAAATAAAAAGAAATAGTAGCATTACTATTGATTTGCGTTGTTGTATACTATGCTTATGATTACGTTATATACCTCACCGGCTTGTGCATATTGCCATATGGCTCGTGAATATTTAAAAAGCCGCAAAGTTGATTTTAAAGAATACGATATTAGCGACAATCCTAAAGCATACAAATGGGTAGAAGAAAACGTTGGGCAACTGGCTACTCCTGTCATAGATATAGATGGCACCATCGTGCTTGGTTTTGATAGACCAAAAATAGACCTCGCGCTTCGAAAGTAGCCTATTTTTGTGATAATTGTCACAAAACTACGCTACAAATAGCGTTTGTACTTTACTGGGTAACACTAGTGTGAGATATTCAGGGTGTTATGAGTGACGTTTTAGAAAACGATTTTTTTGCTAACGTACAAGTCTCAGCCCTAAAGAGTCCGCATTTGATTGACGAACCTCCAAAAACAAGTACGGAGTTCGAAACAGCAATCCCAATCGAGCCAGATAAACCTATTGACACACACGAGTATCCAGAACCAAAACCCGATATTGAAAACTTAGAAAGCCTCATTCAGCAGCACGAAAGAGAGCTCTATGGGAGACCTAGTAAAGGCGTTATAGAAGCCGTTATTCCAACACGAGAATCAAGACTCCTTGGCTTAGCAGTCATATTGGGTAATTTTGAAGAATACGAGTTCGTAAAAGATCTAACAAAAACACAACTTAACGCACGAGCGCATAAATTAGATGAGGTCAAAGAAGTTGCGGGCAAGAAAGTTCGTCTTCGTGAGCTCATTAACGAAGCGAGTGCAGAGCTCTTTTCTGTCTATGTTGAAAGAGTGCACACTAATGATACCCTTATACAAGTTCTTCACGCAGTGAGAAACCATCATCCAAGCGGATTATCGACTATGTCTGATGATGCTTATGAGCATTTTACTGATGATGCTTTGTTTGTTTTTGCTAGAAGCGATGTCAACAAAGCTGTTCGTAGTACACTAGCGAAATTAGAGAAAAAGGCACCCGAGACAAAAGTCACATAAATACGCTATACTTTAAAGCACGATGGCGTTTGAGGATTACAAAACCAAAAAATCAGTTGTAATTGTCTACACAGGAGACAGCAAGGGCAAGACGAGTGCTAGCCTTGGGTTGTTAGTTCGTGCCCTCGGAAACCGCTGGAATGTATCGTTTATCCAATTTATTAAGTACTGGGGCGTTGGAGAACATGTCTTCATCCGTGATATCATGCCGCTATACAAAGACCAGCTCCATTTTCATAAAGGTGGAAAGGGCTTCTACAAAGCGGGGGATATGAGCCCGCAGCACATAAGTGAAGAGCAGCACAAACAAGCAGCTCAAGACACTTACAATGAAGCATACCGTACTGCAACAAACGGTATGTACGATTTGGTTATATGTGACGAACTTAATAATGCAGTGCATGACGGATTGCTCACTAAAAAGCAGATGAAAAAACTAATCGTCGATAAACACGAACGTACTAGTCTATGCATGACTGGGCGAAATTTTCCAAAAGAATTGCTTCCGCTGGTCGATATCGCCACCAACATGACCAAAATCAAACACCACTTTGACGACAAGTATTTAGCCAACCCAGGTATCGATTACTAAAAAGCTTTAAACCGACTGTAACTCGTGGTGTTTGATTTTCAGTCCGATTGAAGCAAGAGGGGATCAGCCCACGTTCCGATTTATTCGGAACCTGGCGAGATGAGGGGAGATACTCTCCCCTCATTACCGTCACTTTGACGACAGGTATTTAGCCAACCCAGGTATCGATTACTAATATCAACAATCGAAAGCACCAG
>CAYMTU010000004.1:20748-26101 GCA_964393455.1 uncultured Candidatus Saccharibacteria bacterium | reverse complement strand
AATACTATTTGTTGCATGGAGCTATTATACTCGAGATTTATAGTTTACGATGCACGATATCTCTAGGATAACTTTATACTTTAAGCTTTCTACTTTATACTCATACTCATATGAGCCGTAAAATAAAAAGTCGTTGGAAGCTAATACTGAATATAGTCACATTGGTTGCGCTCGCGATCACTATATATGCGTTGAGAGATCAAATAACCGAAAGTTTAGATAATCTGGGTAAAGTAAATGCCTGGGCATTACTACTCATGATTCCTTTACAATTTCTAAACTACCACTCCTATACCAATCAAGCACGGTCGCTGTTCGCTATATTGGGAGAGAAGCTACGTTATAGGCCTAGGTTTAGAACAATGTTGGAATTAAATTTTGTGAACTTCGTCTTTCCCAGCGGTGGGGTAACGGGACTTTCATATTTCAGTATACGGATGAAGGATGCTAATGTTAACGCTGCCAAATCGTCTCTAGTATATTTGTTTAGGTTTATACTAGTGTTTTTATCGTTTCAAGTTCTACTGGGATTAGGATTAATAATGCTGGCAATCGATGGTAAAGCTAATGGGTTTGTACTACTAGTTGGGGGATCGGTAGCAACGTTAGTATTGGTCGGCACCTTTGTCATTGCGTATGTTATTGGCGATAAAAAACGTATTAACAGTTTTTTTGTTGCAGTTAGTAAGGGTTTAAATAAGATCATTCATATCATTCGTCCAAAACATCCAGAGACTATAAATATAAGCAAAGTAAAGACGTTATTTAACGATTTGCATGAAGATTATCAGGTGATTAAGAAAGATTACCGCACCCTGAGAAAGCCGTTCTTTTGGTCATTGATGGCCAGTGTTAGTGAGGTTGCGACTATCTACGTGGTATATATCGCTTTTGGAGCATGGGTAAATCCTGGAGCAGTTATCCTAGCATATGCTGTTGCTAATTTTGCTGGCTTTGTTTCGGTACTTCCAGGCGGTATAGGAATATACGAAGCGCTGATGACTGCTGTCTTAGCAGCAAGTGGAGTTCCGGCTGCAATAAGTATCCCCGTTACTGTTATGTATAGAATTCTGAATATGGCAATTCAGCTTCCTCCAGGCTACTACTTCTACAATAAAAAACTTCGCTCTAACGAACCATAACCATGGACATGGTTTATACGGTAAGCGATTTCGTCGCAGTTTTTAACCAGACAATCGAATACGTCTATCCTACGGTTACCATTGTCGGAGAACTCGCCAATTATCGAATTAGTAAGAATAAGTGGATATACTTTGATCTTAAAGATGAATCATCAAGTATACGTTTTTTTGGCACTATATATGCACTCCCCGGTCCCCTGGAAGAGGGTATGATGATTCAAGTTGTAGGTTCACCACGATTGCACCAAAATTTTGGGTTTTCATTGACCGTTAAAAGCATTGTTCCTGTTGGCGAGGGTTCAATTAAAAAAGCTTTTGATTTGCTTAGAGCCACATTAACCAAAGAAGGCTTACTGAATGCCGATAGGAAGCGATCGCTGCCATATCCTCCTGCTCGAATTGGACTTGTCACTTCTGGAGAGTCGGCAGCGTATAAGGATTTCATAAAAATTCTTGGTGCTCGTTGGGGCGGCATAGAAATAATTCATTCAGATGTACAAGTTCAAGGAGAGGCTGCACCTGCTCAAATCATAGAGGCAATATCCAAACTCAATACCCATGATGCCCTAGATGTAATTGTTGTTACCAGGGGAGGGGGTAGCGCGGATGATCTGCAAGCATTTAATAACGAACAGGTTGTTAGGGCGATAGCATCCAGTCGAACGCCTACACTCGTGGCTATCGGTCATGAGGTAGATGTGAGTTTGTCTGAACTAGTAGCGGATAAGCGGGCAAGTACTCCAAGCAACGCTGCCGAATTACTCGTACCTGACAAGAAGGTAATCAGAGATAATTTACAGCTTGAACTGTCTAGTTGTTTACAGAAAATATCACATAGTAACAGGTATGAGAAAGATGCGCTACAAGCTAGGTTACTCAAAACCAAAGATTTAGCACAGACGAGAATACGTAACGAAATACATAGCATTCAAAGTATGAGACATCAGTTAATCGGTTACAATCCACAGAGAGTGCTCTCGAGAGGGTATGCGCTTGTTCGTCAGAATGATATCTCTGTAGTATCAATAGCGCAGCTAGAGATTGGTAGCAGTATTGAAATTCGATTCGCAGATGGTCTAGCGAATGCAGAGGTGCAGTCATTTAATGGTAGAAAAGTATAAGTGTATGTATTGTACCTTTATACTTTCTGAATTCTCATTTAAACTAGTACTATGAGCTCAAGAAAAACTACTAAAACGTACAGTGAATTACGAAAAGAACTTGATGACGCGTTAGCTTGGTTTGAGTCTGAAGAAATGGAAGTGGACGAGGTGATTGATAGGTATAAAAAAGCAGTTCTGCTAACGAAAGATCTCGAAGAGTTTCTTATTGAATCAGAGAATAGCTTAAAAAAACTATAAGAAATTATCGTTAAAAATATGGTACCATTAGCATTATGAAAAGTCTTAATCAGCGCGGTACCATTGATTCCTGGTTGATTGCATTTATTATTACGCTTGTAATATTTTTTGCTGCTGCAGGATTTGGCATATGGGCATACATGGGTAAGCAGGATTATAAACAAAATGTTGATGCAAAAGTAGCAGTTGCTGTCGACAAAGCGGTTGCTGCGAATACTGCATCGAAAGAAGCTGAATTTTTACAGCGAGAGAAAGAACCATTGCGTGTTTACAACGGCCCTGAAGCATATGGCAGTCTAGGGATTAGCTATCCAAAGACATGGAGCGCGTACATTGATGATACTGGTAAAGGTACATTTCCTTTAGACGCAACGTTGAATCCTAAATATGTCCCTGGCATTAACTCAGGCACGAGTGTAGCGTTAAGGGCGCAAGTTGCAAATACGAAATATACGGATGTTATTAAGTTATTTGATGCGCAGGTGAAAACAGGCAAGGTAAAGATCACGCCTTATAGTACACCAAAAGCACCAAGCATAGTTGGTATTAGAGTTGATGGTGAGGTGAAGCTAGGCAAGCAGGGAAGTATGATTATATTGCCGTTAAGAGATAAGACAATACAATTGTGGACTGAAGCGCCACAGTACGTACCAGACTTTAATACAATAATTCTTCCAAATTTCACGTTTGTACCATAGGAAACGTTGTTATTTACAGTCCTATGGCTGTCAACATTGATTCTTTCAGCTATACTGTCTATACATAACACTAGGGGCAAAAGCTTGGTTGACTTGGGAAGTTTTGAACAAATAAGTTATGCCGAAAATGATAAGGTAAAACTATTATTTTCTGTCGCAGAGCAGTTAAAAATTCCATTAATTCAGATTGCTCGAACTTCTGAACAGGCAAGGAATAGTGATAGGCCAAATTCTTATGAAACTATAGAGGACATCGCAGATTCCGCGATTCAACTATTGGATAGCCTGTTGCTCAGTTTGCGATTGCATGAAGCTGCTGATAATTTAGTGTTACAACCTGTTTCTTTATCTGCGGTATTGCATGATATTGCACATACAATGCAAATAGCGACTAAGCAACATGGTTGTGATGTAGAATTACATATTGGTGGTAAATATGAGCCAATTATGGCTCACCCTGCTGGGCTTGTAGCTGCGCTTAGTAGTTTGGGAAGCGTATTTATAGATGCGCAAAATCAACGAAAGGTTAATTATAGACCTGTAATCAAGATTTCTGCTCATCGTACTAGATACGGAATAACAGCCGGATTGTTTTCAGATATCGAAGGTTTGAGTGGTGACACGTTTAAGCGAGCTAAACATATGTATGGTAGCTCGAGGCAGCCACTATCTCAGCTTACAGCACATAGTGGAGCGGGAGTTTTTATTGCAGATTCATTACTTGAGGTAATGTCTAGTCGTTTACGTGTTGCGAAACATCAAAAATTGTCTGGTCTGGCAGCTACTTTTACACCCAGCAAACAGATGGAACTAGTCTAGTAATGGCGCATATTTTACTATTAGAACCAGATACTCGATTAGCTAAAATATACATTTCTGAAATGGTGAGGAACAGGCATACTGTCATGCACTGTAAGGAAGCTAGCGAAGCGATAGCAGCTCTAGATAGTTCTCGAATCGATTTAGTGATACTTGAAATACAAATTGCACTTCATAATGGCATAGAGTTTTTGTACGAAATGCGATCCTATCCCGATTGGCAGTCAATACCAGTGATTATTAATACGCTGGTGCCATCAATTGTAATAGAAAAAAATAAGCTACTAACAAAACAGCTACATATATCGGAAGTTCTGTATAAGCCAGCCACAAAATTGAAAACTTTAAATTCCGTTATTCAACGAAATGTAGTTGCGCAAGTTTCGACATGACTCAAAAAGTAACTGTTGGTATAGTACTTTCGAGAACCAACTATGGTGAAGCTGACAGGATTTTAACGGTATTAACATCAGACCAGGGTAAGGTCAGATTGGTTGCTAAAGGCGTAAGAAGGATAAAGAGCAGATTGGCTGGCGGCATAGAATTGTTCAGTATAAACGATATTACCTATATTGTCGGCCGAGGTGATCTAGGAACATTGGTATCGGCAAGAGTGTTTAGAAATTTTGGTAGTATTGTTAAAGACGTTAATAGAACGATGTTTACGTACGATGTATTAAAAGTGCTGAATAAGTTAACTGAAGACTCTCCTGAACAAGAATATTTTACGGTTTTAGCCCGTACGCTTGAGGCTATAGATAATGCTCAAAATTCTCTGGACGCAATTGCACTCTGGTTTTATATGCAGCTACTTCGGCTCAGTGGACATTTACCAAATCTTGTTACTGATAATCATGGAAACAAATTACACGCAGAAAAGAGGTACACCTTTATACTAGAGGATATGGCTTTTGGCGAATCGACAAATGGTCCATTTACAGCAGATCATATTAAACTGTTGCGTTTAGCTGAGTCGGCAAAATCTGCTATAAAAATTGCGCAGATTACTGGTGCGGACAAAATTCTGCCATCATTGTCGCAGCTTAGTATGACTATGTTAAAGCAGCATACTCGAATATCGTAGTCGAGTCTTATCTGTTATAATACTGAAATTATGAGTGAAACAAAACTAGAAGACATTGTAAGTTTATGTAAACGTCGCGGATTTGTATTTCCAGCGAGTGATATTTATGGCGGTTTGGCAGGATTTTGGGATTATGGCCCACTTGGTGTTGAGCTCGCTAATAATATAAAAAACGAATGGTGGAATGCTGTAGTAACTGAAAGCGACAATATATTTGGCGTAGATAGTGCGATAGTTCAGAATCCTAAG
>CAYMTU010000004.1:14161-20648 GCA_964393455.1 uncultured Candidatus Saccharibacteria bacterium | reverse complement strand
CGAGAAACAATGCGAGCTAAGTTACCGTTTGGTATTGCTCAAATAGGTAAGGCTTTTCGAAATGAAATAAGTCCTCGAGATTTTATATTTCGTGTACGCGAATTAGAGCAAATGGAAGTTCAAAATTTTATTAATCCAAGTATGCAAGACAGCGTATATGAGGCATGGCGTGACTTTGCCTGGAAGTTCCTGGTAGATCGTCTTGGAATTGATGAGAAAAACTTGCAGTGGCATGAGCACGAAGAAAACGAACGAGCACACTATGCTGCAGCAGCCCATGATATATATTTTAAGTTTCCACAAGGCTTTAAAGAGCTTTGGGGTACGCATAATCGAACAGATTTTGATCTTAAGAGTCATATGCAAGCAAGTGGTAAAGACTTGCAATACTTTGATGAAGTAACTCGCGAAAAGTTTTTACCATACGTAATCGAAAGTTCCGTTGGTGTTGGCCGTATGTTAATGGCCGTTCTGACCGATGCGTACACTACCGAGGAAATAAACGGTGATAAAAGAATAGTATTAAAAATAGATCCGCGAATTGCACCTATAAAAATGGCAGTATCGCCACTGCTAAAGAATAAGCCAGAGCTCGTCGAAAAAGCACGCCAAGTGTATTTAGAAATGAAGAAAAAATATGGAAATGTTATGTGGGATGACAATGGTAATATTGGTAAACGCTATCGACGTCAGGATGAGATTGGTACTCCAAAGTGTATCGTGATCGATTTTCAGACACTCGAAGACGATACGGTGACAGTGCGTGATAGAGATTCAACCGAGCAGGTGAGAACGCCAGTCATAGAGCTAAGCTCATTGTTTTAAATAGGTTTGGTGGGAAAATTAATAAGGATGTAGTAAAGATGATTTTTCCAACTATCGATTATTCCGGGAGTGGTGCAAATAGGATTGACATTGCAGAGCTAGAAGCCAAAGCTGACACGTTGCAGCAAATTGGACCACACTTGATCCTTGATGATTTCGAAGGCTACTATTTACTACTTAATGATTTGCGAGAAAATGCTGCTAGGAAATTAGGAAATATTGTTTGTGGAATAAGTGCATTTTTTTGCTATGGTACAGACAGCGAAAGTGCATCTAACCTAGAAAAAGTCGAAAACTATAGCGCTTCATTTATAGGTGAATACTGTACTATTGTTACCATAACAGATCCAGATTCTCAGTTAGGGGCTAATCCAGATAACCCTCACGATGTAATTATTCCAACTGCAATTTTTAGTCCATTTGATAGAGATGAACTCCCGCCATATATATTTGATGAGTACTCTATTTTGTTAGGTGAGCTGTATCCATACGTTGCAGTACCACTTGTAGGCGTACCTGTTTTGATGGAAAAACTACCATTTCATAGCCATTGACATAAGCATTATAGTGTTGTAACATACTATTGTTAGGACAAAAACAAAAATGACAAGCGCCAGACAGCAGACTAATAGTTATGAAGATATTTTCGAGGTCTACGATATCCTTGGAAAGTTTAAAGATAGTCACGAAACAGGTGGTCCAATTCCAAGTAAGTTGTTGGGCAGCGTGTTGTTGCACGCAAATACTGCGCTAGAAAGAACGCCTAATGAAAAAGATGCAGCAATCGTAGAAGCAGTTGAATTATATTACGATGCAAAAGTAGGGAATCCTACGATTATGATGCCAAGTTCTTTGCTCGGCGAATTGGTACAGATATGTTCCGTTGAAGTACCGAGCAGTCTAGAATTACAAAGACTATAAATAATTGAATAATGGATTCTTTATACGGTTTTAGCTATATACTATCTATGGGTATTGAGGGCATTTTCCGTGATATTATCTAATGAGAATAAACGTAAACTGGAAAAATAATGAAAGCATCCGCGAGTATTTTAATAGATCGATCAATAGGTGAAACATTTAAAATATTCAGTGACGTACAAAAGAGATCCCTGTATTTACCTAGTGTTACCAAGTTAGATATACACTCACTCCATACGCAAGGTAGGGGGGTTGAATGGACTGAAGAGCGGATGGAAGAGGGAGTAAAAAAAACAGGTAACCTCACTATTTCTAGCTTTAATCAACCTCGATCATTTGTAGTTACGACACATTCTTCAGGATTAATTTTCAAGACAAGATACAATTTTCAGTCAGCGGGAACTTCGCAAACAAAAGTAATTATTAGTATTGGCGGTCGACCAAAAGGTATACTTAGTGGAATTATGAATAAATTCTTATCGAAAAACAGTGAGTATATGGGTCAGCAATTGCAGAACGAATTAAGTTCGTATAAGTTACTGATCGAACGCAACACGAAGCAACGTTCATGATTATCTACTATACGGATGGAAGCTGTAGTCCAAATCCTGGTCCAGGTGGGTATAGTGTCATAAAAGATATGAAGCCACATATTCTAGGAGAAGAGAAAGACTCTACGAATATACGCATGGAAGGACTTGCAATTATTGCGGCACTACAAGATGCTAACGGTGAGCACTGTCAGATTTATACCGACAGTGAGTTTTGGATAAATGTAATTACTAAATGGTCATTATCTTGGGAGAAAAACGGTTGGAAGAAAAAAGGTGGAGAAATAAAAAATTTAGACATAGTTCGCACAGCATGTTCATTGTATCGTAATGCAAAAGCAGAATTTGTATGGGTCCGGGGACATAATGACAATGAAGGTAATGAGTTGGCAGATGAGTGGGCTAATAAAGCTCGTGCTGGTGAGAAACTAGCAAAGTAGAAATAATTTTACAGCATTTTTTACGATTGTTTTCAGTTAGAATAGAGCATGCGTAATAAAAAATAAGTCCCTAATATTTGATGGAGAAATATACAGTATGGATGAAGAAAAGATTGTAGAGATTGCTGATCAGGAAACCAATTCAGAGCGCAGCGACGTTTTTTTGTGGGCTAATAATTTAGTACCCATCAAGGAAGAATTAGATATAGATATTTTTTTGTTTAATAAAAATTATGTTGTCTACCGCACAAAAGTGAGCAAAGATTTAGTTCGATCTTTTCAGCCTTTGCTCATAGATGGATTACTCGAGTTTGTACTACAGGGTGCTGCCGAAGGATTGCAAGTTAGAGATTTCGAAGAAGGTGAAGCAGAGGATAATGTACTGCAAAGAACAGAACTTAAGAATGTGCAAAAAGCACAGGAATTGTTAAATTGGGTTAAAACCCAAGAAAGTGTGATCGAAAATTTTGTTGAAGAAGATCATGATTTAAAACGAGTAAAGGGTATACTAGCGCGTTGTAGACATAAAGAACTTAAGAACCCATTTTACATAATCAAGCTATTGCCAGGCAGTATGGTTATGAAGGGGGCGACTTCATGGATGCTTAGAGATGGAAAGTTCGTGCCATTTGACGCAGAAGGTAGCATGCGGTTTCCTGGTGATAATCAGCTACTGGTACTAGATCAAGATATCTATGCTTTCAGTCAAACACGCCTAGAACAACTATTTGGATATAACGCAAAAAAGTATGGCATAGCTTTGAAAAAGATGCAGGAGATTCAAGCTAACTTTACATTTAATTTTGACATAGGTTTGAGCTGGGAGAATCTTGTTCAGGGTCAGAAAACGCTCGTGAACAAGTTACAAAAAATCGACGCAAGTGGTATTACGCAAACTGACCTCATGGATCATGCTGAAGAGTTGGGCATTAATTTAATGACCGACAATGATGGCGCAATTATTATTATGGATGTAAAGGATTTAGTTAAGTTTTTAAATTTACTGAATGATGACTATGTTGAGTCGCCACTTACAGGAAAACGCTATGAAATAAAATCAAAGAAACCTCTTCGTGTGGCAGAATCTACAAATGAAGAAATGGCATAAAAATGGTATGATAGCTATAGATGGCAAAGAATCATACACAGGGCAACTACGCTTTCATAGATAATCAGAATTTGAATCTTGGTGTCCAAAAACTTGGCTGGAAGATGGACTGGCGTAAATTCCGGATATTTTTAAAAGACACGTACAATGTAGAAAAAGCATATATGTTCATAGGACATATGCCTGAACATGAAGATATGTATTTAAAAATGCATGATTTAGGTTACCTGGTTGTCTTAAAGCCAACGTTCGATATGACTAGAATCCATAAACCAGAACTTGCTTCTGATATAAAAGAAGATACAAAGGTTGAAGAAAAAAAACCCATAAAGGGTAATGTTGATGCAGAGCTCGTTCTGTGGGCAGTTAAGGAAATGAAAAACTACAAAAAAGCACTTATCGTAAGTGGAGATGGTGATTTTTATAGTCTGGTTGAATATCTTGTTTCAGAAGGTAAGTTGTTGAACCTACTAGCCCCAAATGGCCAGTACTCAAATTTATACAATGCATTCGAGCGCTACATTGATCGGATTGATAAGAAGCGGTCAGTGCTAGCTTATCGAGTAAATGGTCGTGCCAAGAAACCTACATCAAAACCGCAAAGTACCTAAATGGTGCATCTAGCTTGTAAACATTAGATTATTTCCTACTTTCTACTTTTAACTTTATACTACTTACTAATGAGTAAAAATGTCTTTCCAAAAAATTTTTATTGGGGTGCTAGTACGGCGAGTCATCAAGTTGAAGGCGGTACGATAAATCAATGGAGTGAGTGGGAACTAGGGCACGCTTCAGAGCTCGCTAAAACTGCTTCTTCGAGACTATCTAAGCAGGTGCCAGATTGGCAGAATATTAAAAAAGATGCAACCAATCCCGGTAACTACGTTTCAGGTAGAGGTGTAGAGCATCTCAATCTATTTAGAGAAGATTTTACTATTGCTGAAAAACTAGGATTTAGCGCGTTTAGATTTGGTATAGAGTGGTCTAGAATTGAGCCTCAAGAAGGTGAATGGGATAACGTAGCAGTTGAACACTACCATACATACATTGAAGAACTAAAAAAACGCAAACTAGAACCATTTCTAAATATATGGCACTGGACAATGCCTACTTGGTTTACTGAAAAGGGAGGTTTTGAGAGGCGAAGTAATCTTACTCATTGGAGACGTTTTGTCCAGAAGATTGCCGATGAATATGGACTAAAAATTTCGTACGCCATAACGTTAAATGAGCCAAATGTATATGCAACTTTTGGGTACATAACAGGAGAGTGGGTGCCTCAAAAACGTCAACCCGTTACGTTTATGAAAGTTTACTACAATCTAGTACTGGCGCATCGTCAAGCGTACTCCATATTAAAAAAATCAAACCCATCGATTCAAATCGGGATAGCTGCACAGCTAGCTAATATGCAAGCCAAACGCCCGCACAACGTTATCGACGAATTCGCGACTTCATGGATGAGATACGCGTGGAACTGGTGGTTTTTAAATAGGGTTCGCAACCAGCAAGATTTTATAGGTTTTAATTACTATTTTACTGATTACTACAAAGGATTTAAAAGAGTTAATCCTAATGCGCCACTCAATGATCTTGGTTGGTATATGGAACCAGAAGGACTGTATCCGCTCTTAATTAGGGTCTGGGCGCACTATAAAAAACCTATCATTATAACTGAAAATGGTCTTGCTGATAGTGCCGATGAGCATAGGCAGTGGTGGATAGAAGAAACTATTGTTGCGATGGAAAGAGCGTTAAGCGAAGGTGTTGATGTACGAGGATATTTTCATTGGAGTTTGTTAGATAATTTTGAATGGAAATACGGCTGGTGGCCAAAATTTGGCCTAGTGCATGTAGACCGTGACCATACAATGAAACGAACGATTCGACCGAGCGCTAAATGGTTTGCTAAAAGAATACGTGCAATGCAGCACGGAAAACTACCAACAGAACAGTAGAAGTATCCTAAGAATGGTATGAATATACACATACTGGCCTAGTGCCCATGTGGACCACTTATCCACTATATGTTGTGTTGAGGTGTTTAAATTTTTAAAACTGTGGATAACTATACATAAAAGCGTCTATTTTAAGCCTAAAGTACTTGCAGTGGGTAACTGTGGGTAGTATGCTCATGTTAGTGGGTAATCGTGGGTAAGCCAAAACAGCCGACCGCACGATAAACCGCGGCACATAAAACAAAAAAACCAGTTACAAGCAGAAAGGGACAATGGCTACTGTCGACTATTTTGAACGAAAACTCGACGATAAGCGCAGGTTAACTATACCTGTGGAGATTCGTCATGAGTTTGAAAGCGGAGTAGTAGTGACACGAGGCTTTTCGAACTATTTGCACGTGTACCCTAAATCCGTTTGGGATGAACAGGTAGAACCGCTGCTTCAAGGAAATATTCTTGATGAAAATACAGCAGATCTAAATGTGAAATTCAGAACGGGTAAGTGTGAAAGTCCACTTGATCAAAAGCAAGGTCGGATCACACTCGAGGCTTCGCTATTAGAGTATGCAGGAATAACGCATGCAATTACAGCAGTACGAGCAGGGCGATACTGGCGGATTATGGCTGCATAAATCCCAACCGATCTTTAACAATTGAACGAAAACTAAAACGAATAGATAATTC
>CAYMTU010000004.1:0-14061 GCA_964393455.1 uncultured Candidatus Saccharibacteria bacterium | reverse complement strand
TGGGAAAGGCAGCCGGACAAAATGTATTTCATTCGGAATACTATTGACCGGGAAGAGCAGCCAGAGAAAATGTATTTCATTTTCCCTGAGCGATGAGAAACCTGTTTACAGGTGTCTCATACATCGAGTTTACCTATTCGGCAGTCAACAAGTGGATCGATGGATACACTTTAAAAACCATTGCACTTTACACAAAAAAACACCTCCCAAAACTCCACCTCACACATAAGTCTCTCAAATAATTAAAGACAAAAGGAGTGTTATATAGGGCAACCTACACATAACTTAGCTCCCTTATAGTCTTTAGTTAAGACAACAAAAACAAAAATTCCAAAAAAACAAAAAGTTGACTGCTGATTAGGTGATCTTGAAAAAACCGGTTATAATAGCATTACCGGGAAAAAACAAAAATTCACCCGCCAAAAAATAGATGGCAGATATAAAAAACCAAATACATCATGTGCCCGTACTTGAACACCAGGTGCTGAAGTATCTAGACCCAAAACCCAAAGAAACTTATTTGGATTTAACGGCAGGATACGGAGGTCACGCCAGTGTTGTACGAGCAAGAACTAGTGGATGGCCAATTGTTCTCGTCGATCGCGACATACATGCCATTGAGCATCTAAAGAAGCGATTTACAGATGAACATGTTGATATCATTCATGACGATTTCCTATCAGCAAGTCAGAAGCTTGTTGCACAGGGAAGAACGTTCGACTTGATTTTGGCAGATATAGGCGTGTCATCACCGCACCTTAATATTGCAAGTAGAGGGTTTTCTATCAAAAATGATGGACCACTTGATATGCGTATGGATCAATCGCAAGATGTAACTGCTGACGAAATTGTCAATAAGTACTCTGAAAAAGACTTAGTCCATATCATTCGAGACTATGGTGATGAGCCTAAAGCACTTAAAATTGCTCGGGCAATCATTCAAGCTCGGCCTATCAGTACCACTCAACAGCTTGCACTAGTTATTTCCAAGCAGTTTAAGGGATATCATAAAGTACATCCTGCAACTCGTACCTTTCAAGGATTACGAATAGCAGTAAATGATGAACTTGGACAGCTTGAGAAAGCAATACCTTTGTGGCTAAGATTACTACGCCCCAACGGTAGAATCGGCATTATAAGTTTTCATAGCTTAGAAGACCGAATCGTAAAAAAAGCTTTTGCCGACAATTCTGGTACGTATGATGCAGATATTAAGATCCTTACGAAACGACCTGTAATTGCCGACAAACATGAAATTGTTTCTAATCCGCGATCTCGTAGTGCAAAATTACGAGTCGCAGTGAAAATAAAAAATTAAAAGAGAGGGGATATGCATGCCTATCCAGGTCAAAAGCTCATCCCGCGCTTATAAAGTACGAGTAAAAGTACTTTAGTAAGTATCCATGACAGTAACCCAAGTATTCGGGCGTAGCCCGACTGCTCGGGTTACTTCGTGGACGTTTGAATTATAGTATTCTGCGGTGCATGGTCGACGTATTCAGAAATGTTTACACGTATGCTCGTTGAAACTATAGAACCATCAGCCAAAAGCTTGATAGCTTACTAGAAGCGGCTTTAAATCCGATTCTATGGCAAACAAAAACAAATACAAAAAAGTTCTAAAAAAGAAAAAAATTATGACATACTCAAGCTCTATAGCAGTGAATCGCCAAAAATTCGCTGGAAGGAATCAAAATACTACAACTTTTCGTGAAAAAGACCGATCTCTCGGTCCTATAAGTAACACGATTATTTTAATAGTGCTCGCATGTATTTTGGGCCTGCTATATTTAACACAAGTTACTAAAACCAATGCGTACGGCTACAAAATTAATTCTCTCACGACACAAGCTTCACAGCTCCAACAAGAGCATGATGAGCTTGAAGTTGCATCAGCTCGATTACAGGCATTGGACCGTGTTAAGAACAGTGATGTATCTAAGGGACTTGTTTCTGTTGCGCCTACAGCCACTATTACAAATTAACTATGATTATCCGTTAAGAACGGAAGGCGTTTCTTGAGGTATAATTACTTATGGCAATGAATTCAAGAAATGTAGATGATAATTCACAAGTAAATCCTATTTTGCGCATACGGCTATGGTATGTACTACTTGTTTTGATTACGATTATTTTTGGCATACGACTATTTTATTTGCAAGTTATTCGGCATGATTACTATAAAAAGGCTGCTTTATCGGGTCAGTTAAAACAGTATGAAATAACAGCCGATAGAGGAGTTATAGAGGCTAAAGATGGTGACGTCGTTGCGCCGCTTGTCTTAAATGAAAAACGGTATACGCTATTTGCAGATCCGAAATTTATAAAAGATGCCCGAGAGACTTCTACTCGTGTACAAAATGTAATCGGTGGTAACGCAGCAGATTACGAAAAACTAATGAAAGCCGATACTCGTTATGCTGTTCTGGCAAAAAAGTTGGATAAAACACAAAAAGAAGCACTCGATCGCTTAGATATAAAAGGTGTTGGCACACGAGAAGCGCCGGTACGTACATATCCTCAGGGAGATTTGGCTGCACAGCTATTGGGCTTTGTCGATGACGAGGGAGTTGGAAAGTACGGATTAGAGCAAGCTCTACAAAAGCAATTAAACGGGACTCCTGGTCAGCTCAGAGCGATAACTGATGCGCAGGGTGTGCCATTGGTCGCTAACTTAGATAATATCATTACGAAACCTCAGAGTGGGGATAGGGTGCTTTTGACGATAGACGTGGCGATGCAAAGGCAAGTAGAAGATATACTAAAGTCAGGTCTCGATCGGGCGAAATCAAAGTCAGGGAGTGCAATCGTTATGGACCCTAATAGCGGTGCAATTATGGCGATGGCAAATTATCCAACGTATAATCCTAGTGAATTCTATAAGGTTGAAGATGGTGACATATTCAATAATGCAGCAGTGAGCTCTCCTTTAGAGGTAGGTTCCATCATGAAGCCGTTAACTGCCGCAGCCGCATTAGACCAAGGTGTAGTAGGTAGAAATACTTCGTACTATGATCCAAGTCGTTACAAAATTGGAGATGCGACCATAACAAATATTGAGGAAGATGGAGGCGCAGGACAGAGAAACGTCGCCGATATACTGGAGTTGTCGCTCAATACAGGAGCTACGTGGTTACTTATGCAGATGGGCGGTGGTCAAGTTAATCAAAAGGCACGTGTTGCATGGCATGATTACTTAACGAACCACTATCGATTTGGAAAAGCTACCGGCATCGAGCAAGGCTATGAAGCTGAAGGATCGATACCTGACCCCAACGATGGATTTGGACTGAATATTCAATATGCAAATACGGCATTTGGTCAAGGGATGACCGCAACGCCACTCCAGATGGCGAGCGCCCTAAGTGCTGTTGTTAATGGCGGTAACTACTATCGGCCACATTTGGTTGAGCAAACGACAAATTCAAAAGGTATGGTACAGAAAAAACAGCCAGAATTGCTACGTAAAGACGTCGTAAGCCAGCAGGTTAGTAAAGACACCACAGAGCTAATGGAGGGAGTCGTAGGTAAAAATTATGCTTTGTATGGATTACCAAAACCAGACGGTAGGTACTTGATTGGCGGTAAAACCGGTACTGCAGAAATTACAAAACCTGGTGGTGGCTACTACGAAGATAAATTTAACGGAACTTTTATGGGTTTTGTCGGTGGAGACAAAGCTGAGTATGTCATTGTAATTCGTGTTAACGAGCCTGGTATAAAGGGTTATGCTGGGTCAAAAGCTGCTGCTCCAATATTTTCAAATACGGTCACAATGTTAATAAATAATTTTAGTATAACTCCAAGAAATTGAATAACATACGCTTAAGGTTAACGACTGGCTACTCGTTGCTATATCACGTATAATACAAAGAGTTTTAAGGAAATAAAAATGTCAATAATAGTAGAAAAACATCTTTGATGCAGCCCCGCAGAAGGAGATCAATAGTAGAAGATAAGGTACTTCGGCGTCATAAGCCGGATTATATTCTATTACTGCTGAGCGTTGTGTTGTTGGCTATTGGAATGGTAGTCGTGTATGCGATCGGCCCTGGATTAAGCGCTCAAAAGAACGTTGGTGAAAACTACTACGTTGGTAAGCAGCTGACGGCAATCATTCTTGGAATTATTGCGTTTGTAGTCACCGCTAAATTACCTACTAAGTGGTGGCACAAATTTGAGAAACCCCTAATTATTGCGGCTGCTGTAGCAGCAGTATCTGTTCGGCTGTTCGGCGAAGAGGTGAATGGTGCGTATCGATGGATTCAGATGGGAGGATTATCATTTCAGGCCGCCGAACTCATAAAATTTGCGCTACTTGTTTGGCTGGCTGGGTTTTTAGCCGATAGAATTAAGAATAATGAGATTAATGACTATAGGCGAACCTTAAAGCCAATAGCTATAGCTTTTGGACTTATTGTAGTAGTAGTAGCAGTACTCCAAAGTGACCTAGGATCAACGACTGTTATGCTCGCAATTATGGCAAGTATGATCTTTGTAGCAGGAATGCCCCTTAGGAGGGTGCTCTTAATAGCAGGAATCGTTGCAATAAGTGTCACCTTACTCATATCTACTTCATCATACCGAAGAGATCGCTTTTCTACCTTTTTAAACCCTACAAGGGATTGTCAAAGTACAGGGTACCAAGCATGCCAGGCACTGATTGCAGTAGGATCTGGGGGAATTGCTGGATTGGGTCTCGGAAGGGGGGTGCAGGCTTACGGATATTTGCCTGAAGCAGCAAATGATTCAATTTTTGCAATACTAGCCGAAAAATTTGGATTTATAGGAGTTAGTGTTATTTTAGGGTTATTTTTAGCTTTCTTTGCGCGCATAAAGAACATTATTGAGAGGGCACCAGATAATTTCAGTCAATTGTTGAGCGTAGGTGTGCTGGCGTGGCTTAGTACCCAGGCAATTATAAATATAGGTGCTATGATAGGGCTTTTACCACTGAAGGGCATAACGCTGCCATTTATTAGTTACGGTGGAACGAGCCTTGTATTTATTATGGCTGCAATTGGTATGGTGTTTCAGATTTCAAGGTATACTACATATAGTATTTCAACCAATCAAAACGTAGAAGGAAAACGTCATGAAAGTACTCCTGACAGGCGGCGGTTCAGGGGGGCATATCACCCCGGTGCTAGCGGTCGCTCATGAACTTAAGCGCATACAACCAGATGTTGATTTGATATACGCAATAGGGAAGGGCGATAAGCTCGCGCATCTTCCTAAAGAGCACCCAGACATTACAAAAGTGTGTGCTGTTCGCTCAGGTAAATTCCGTCGGTACCACGGAGCTGGCTGGAAACAACTATTGGACGTTAAGACTTTACTGAAGAACATTCGAGATTTTTTCTACGTTGCTATTGGCATTGTCCAAGCACTACTTTTACTTCGCAAAGAAAAACCAGATATTATTTTCATCAAGGGAGGATATGTAGCAGTACCCATAGGGCTAGCGGCAGCAGTACTAAAAATTCCGTATATTACGCACGATTCAGATGCGGTTCCTGGACTGGCAAACAGGATTATTGCGCGTTGGGCGCAAATGCACACAGTTGCCATGCCGGTCGAAAACTATACCTATGAAAAAGCGAAAATGCAACGCGTAGGAGTACCAATTAGCAAGAATTATTCTAAAGTATCACGAACGGATCAGAAAAAATTTATGCGTGATATCGGTATTACAGAAAGCGATGCTCAGGTAGCTTTGGTTACTGGCGGCGGTCTGGGTGCAGAGCGGCTGAACGTAGCGATTACAAGGATTGCGAAAGCACTGTTAACAAAAAATCCGTCACTATTCCTTGTTCATATAACAGGACCTAACAAAGAGACGGCAATTCGAAATGAGTATGACAAAAGATTAAATCCAATCGATAAAAATCGAATTATACTAAAAAGTTTTAGTGATGATCTTTATAAGTATAGTGGTGCTGCAGATGTCATTATCGCGCGGGCTGGTGCAAATAGCCTCGCTGAATTTGCCGCTCAACAAAAGGCATGTATTATCATTCCCAACCCTGAGCTCACCGGTGGACATCAACTAAAGAACGCAGCGTCTCTCGCTTCAATGGGGGCGATAATGCAACTTGAAGATGCAGCCTTGCAGAAGAATCCAGAGTTACTACTACGAGATATTGAATTCCTGCTACATTCTGTAAAAGAACGAGCAAAAATTGCTACACAATTGTATAAACTAGCAGATAATGAATCAGCAGCTAAGTTAGCAAAACTACTGCTTAATACGGTAAAACGAGATTAGTAGGTGTACGTAAGTGTTTAACAAAAAGAAAGATGCTACTAATCGGGTTAGGCAAACAAGGATTCCTGCTCAGAGGATTGAAAATAAAGAATTTTTTTCCTATCATGCTAGTCGAAATAACCAGACTTCAGAATCAATACGAGCAAGACAAAATACTGACGAACGGGCTAAAAAGAGAAGTATTGTGCAGTATGCGCCAATAGCTTTTGCCGTATTGTGCCTTGTCATAGGACTAGTGTTTGCTACCACACTTCAATCTAATGTTGTACTGAAGTCAGGAGAAAAGAGTGCATTACTCCGCGATGAGTCACAGTATCGTGAAATAGCGCAGAGCTATCTAAAAAGTAGTATATTGAATCAGAATAAGTTTAGCATCGATGTTAAATCGTTTGAAAATGCCATAAAGCAGGAATTTCCGGAATTAAACGATGTGTCTGTAACTATCCCTGTCTTTGGGCAAAAACCAATTGTTACCGTAAGTACTGAGACCCCTGAGCTTTTGATTGATACGAAGCAGGGGATCTATGCTGTTAACGATAGTGGAAAGGTAATAGCCAAAGCAAGCAAGGAACAACCAATAGAAGGCCTTACGATTCCTACCATTCGTGATGATGCCAATCTAGAATTTGAGCTAGGGAAGGGAGCGCTTACTTCTCAAGATGTAGCATTTATTACAACAATAATTAAACAATTTAGTAACAAGAAAATAGAGATTGACTCGTTAACATTGCCTGTACTTGCTGCAGAACTACACGTACGAGTAAAAGACGAGCCATACTACATTAAGTTTAATATGCTCACAGACCCGCGTGTAGTTTCAGGTCAATACTTTGCAGCTAAGAAGAAATTTGACGCTGATAACATTAAGCCAAAAGAGTATGTTGATAGTCGAGTAGAAGAGAAGATCTTCTTCAGATAGTAGGATAGTCGAATAGTTTTATAGAAAACATTAAAACGAATGATCAAATAACTATTTAACTATACAACTATATGACTATAAAACTGCTCTGGTATCCCTATCGCCCTTGCCTGAATGTTCGTAAAATGTTCACCATGATCATAAGTAGTAATTTACAAAAAAACATATATATAATATCAAAATAGGCAATTGTCAAATAATGCATTATTTAGCAAAAGCGTAGGGGAAGCATAAAAACATATAAAATATAACAAAAGTCAAATAATGCAAACTCGTTGTGGAAAACTTGTGTGTGCATAGACAACGATATGTGGACAGCATATAGATACTTATAGCACCAAATGGATGTGGAGTATATATTACAGAAAAAGTATTATTAAAAACGGACTATTAGTTACTTTATATGGTAACTCGTATAGGTAATCCCCTATAGTAGTGGCATGCGTATTCAACTATCATAAGCATATTAGAGTCGTAAAATATACATTGTGCGACGTCTATAGTATATCAATTTGTATTGTAGTTTTCTATGCTATTTCCCCCGTCTTTCATTGATCGGTTTCGTCTTTTGTTTTTAGTCCCTACTATTCCGTGTATCTATGTATAACGGAATATTTTAAGTAGTTTCCATTTGCCTACGTTGATACGTGCCTATGTTCGCTTTTTGTATGTACTTATGTGCACATACCGATGTTCGTAAAATGTTCATAAAGCTCACGCTTTGCTATACAAATTGTTCTTGTAATCGATCTGCGATCGCAATTAATACGCGGTCATTGCGAGATATATCTGGCTCTGGCTTGGTTGTTAATGATTCTGCATAATCTACAATCTCACCGGATTGGACAGCGTATACACTAAGCGGAATCGCTTTTCCTTCAACGGGTAGTTGACCAACATATTCAGGAATTTGTAACTCTTCGCGCCTGACGGGATGAATATTTTTACGAGGTCTAATTTTTCTACTGCCATCGTGTAGACCGGCTGAGTTTCGACCATGATCTATTAGAGAATGGAACGCACGTATTACACTTCCTCTACCTCCTGTAGCTAAGGTAGGATCGAGTAGTTGCAGATTTTCAATATGTTCTCGTACTACGTATGATTCAGGGCTCGTTAAATCAGTAAATCTAAAATCTGGTTGTCGTTCGGCAAGAAGAGATTGCTTAGCCTCGAACTGTTCGGTAGGCTGAAAAGCCGCTGATAATCCTAGCTCACCAAGTAAATCGCTAATTAGTTTACGTTTTTCTGCGCCACGTTTGCCCCGCTCAAATGAACCTTGTCCTACTAATGTGTACTCTACTGGATGTTTTTCACCCATTGTATCTATCCTTAAGCAAGCGTGTAGGTAGCTTTAGCGACGCGTTTGAACTGGGTCTTCCCTTGTAGGTTCAACAGGATGGTAGTTTCTTTTACTTGTCGGCTTTTTAGAACTCGTTTTACGATTTCGTCACGGTGAAGTGGCTCATCGGCCTTCTTGAGTACATCGGTAATAATGTCTGCAACGGTTCCTTTGGCGTATCCCCACTCTTTGAGAGCGTAGATTCCCCGCCCTATTAGCACGAATCGACTGTCTTTAATAAGCTCGTTATGGATTGCCTGAGTCGTTACATCTTTGCGTTTAAATTCAGAGCCTTTGATAGCTTTTGCGATTTCGTTGAAATGAAGTGGCTTTCCGTTCACATGAAGGATTACGTATATCTTATCTCGAATGTTCTTCGGATTAACCGTAGGCCACTTTATGAGGCCCCAGATGCCATTTAAAGTTGCTAGGTGCTTGCTTGTGCTCGCCAATGCGGCAACATGCTTAGTATCTTTCATATTGATGGCATCTGCGATTCCATCAATTTTAACTGGTTGACCAATTTTCTTGATTGCGTCTATAATCTTGCCAACAAGTTCACGGAATGCTTTTTCATCGTGCACCGATTTAATACCGATAGCATGATAGAAGTGATCGTTATCTTCAATGACGATAAGCTTTGGGCAGAGATGGGCTAAAAATGCTACGCGTGATTGTGATAGGCGGTCATTTTCTTTCACGAATGAACCTGTGATTTGGTTAATTCTTGCAACATTACCGCTGTTAAGAAGCTTTTCAAGTAGTTGCGTCTCGATATCTTTGATATGTGGAAGATCTTTTTCTGCAGATGCTTTAAGGCGCTGAACTACCGATTTTTCAAGCTGACGTACTCGTTCCCTGGTAATACCTAGGAGTTCACCAATCTGTTCTAGGGTTTCCTTGCGATCAAATAAACCAAAGCGTCGAGAGACAATTTCGCGTTCGCGTTCGCGTTCAATAGTTTGGAGTATATCCTTAACCATATTTTCGATTGTTACGGGGGTTACGTTTGGTGTTTCTGACATCAATTGCTTCCTAATCTTTTATAATATGTAGCTTTTATAAGTATAATTATATAACTAATATACTTTAAAGTCAAACATATAGTTTTATGAGCTTATTGTAGCATTGATTGGCATTATTAGCATAAAAAGTATGTGTCAATATTGCTACAGTATTAACTCGCAATAGATACAAATATGTGGATAAACTCACTCTCGCACTCACACCGGCTTGCTTTGCAGTTTGGCGAAGCCAAACTTGCCACCCCAAGCCTCTTGGCGCCTATCTCGGTTTTATATTTTCGATGCTCATTCAGAGTATTACATATACACTTCCTTCCGCTTCTCATATAAAACGAGATAGACACACAATTGTGAGCACGAGCATATGAGTTTAAATATTGTTTGATAATTAATTCGTCCAAATTGTCTCAAGCCATGAGGGTGTGGAGTAAGTCGTAAGATATTTTCTTCGTTCTTCAGATAATACTCCGTTATGCGCACAATTCTGTGCTTATGGGTGAAATTGTGTAGTTATTCTTTTGTGCTCTTTTCTGGCCCGAAATGCTTCTGTTTTACTTTTTGGCGAAACAAAAGTAGCTCGATAGATTACCGATAGTACATAACCACCAAGGAGTGACTGGTCCTGGATTGATAATGTAGAATATTATTATTTTTTGGCTTTACGGGCTGGGAACTTCTTTTTAGCGGGAGCTTCATTGAGCATTTTTTTGGCTTGCTCATGGGTGATGTCTTTAGGAACTACATCTTTGGGGATTTTGGCATTCTTTTTACCGTCGGTAATGTAGGGGCCGTATCGCCCGTTTAGTACTTTTATGCCATCGCCAAAGTCTGAAATGTTTTTCTCGGCCTCTGTTTTTAATTTAGCTTCATAGAGTTCGACTGCTTCTGGTAGGGTGATAGACATCGGATCGAGTGGCTTAATACTTACGAAGAGCTTGTCGACTTGGATGTAGGGACCAAACCGGCCTATGTTTGCCTTTATATCCTTACCGTCCTTAGTCTGCCCCACGGTGCGTGGTAGCTTGAACATTTCAATTGCTTCGTCTAGTGTGACAGTTTCAATTTTGGTGCCTGCGGGGAGAGGTGCGAAACGTGGTTTATCGGTTTCGTCTTCAGTGGCGCCTAGTTGCAGCATCGGGCCATAACGTCCAAAACGTGCTAGTACAACTTTTTTTGTTTTAGGGTCAACGCCAATTTCTCGTGCTTGCGCTACATCACTTCGCTTTATTCCGCCAGATTGTTCAATGAGCTCATGGAATGGAGTGTAAAAATCCTTTAGCATCTTATTGCGGTCTAGTTTACCAGCGGCAATTTCGTCAAATTCTTCTTCTACCTTGGCGGTAAAGCCGTAGTCTACGACTTGATCGAAGTGACCGGTTAAAAAGTCGCTGACTACCTGTCCACTAGGAGTGGGAATGAGTTTACCTCTGTCAGAACCGGTTTTTTCTTGTACGATTTCGCGGTTTACTTTGTCTTTATCAAGTGTAAGTACGATAACGTCCCGAGGAGTACCTTCGCTTTCGCCTTTTTCAGCGTAGCCCCTTACTTGCACGGTATTAATAATAGTCGCGTAGGTAGAAGGTCGGCCAATACCAAGATCTTCAAGTTTTTTAACTAAACTACCTTCGGTGTATCGCGCCGGAGGTCGAGCAAATACTTGCTTAGCATTTGCAGTAGTAAGCGTAAGCTCATCGTTCGCCTTTACTCCTGGCAAGATTTCAGCATCTTTCTTGCTGCCGCCGTACACCTTCATGAAACCGTCAAAAATTATTACTTCGCCCTTGGCCTCAAATACCTCCTTGGCAGATGAGATTGTAATAGTAACGGTAGTCTTCTCAAGTTTTGCAGGTGCCATTTGGCTGGCTAATGTTCGACGTCGAATAAGATCGTATAGTTTTTGGTTGTAGCTATCACTGCTGGCATTTTCGGTTTTTACATCGGTTGGTCGGATTTCCTCGTGTGCTTCTTGAGCACTGCTTGATTTGGTTTTAAACGTTCGAAAATGGTGATACTAATCACCAAAGTTACTTTTTATGTAGTCGGTCATTTGACTGAGTGCTTGACCGCTTAGGTTAACAGAATCAGTACGCATGTAGGTAATTTTACCTTCTTGGTATAGCTTCTGGGCTGAACTCATAGTCGCTTTTGCGCTATAACCTAATTTACTATTGGCTTCTTGCTGTAGGGTACTGGTTGTGAACGGTGGCCCTGGATTACGGGTGCTAGGGCTCGTCGTCACATCAGATACTTTGAATGATGCACCTATTAAGCTTTCTAAGAACTTCTGAGCTTTCTCTTCCGCGTCAAATTTTTTAGGAAGCTCTGCTTTAAGGGTTGCACCGTCAACGCTAAATTCAGCGGTTACTTTATAGGTTGCAGACCCGGCAAAGGCATCGATCTCGCGTTCACGTTCCACAAGTAATCTAACCGCGGGCGACTGAACACGTCCGGCAGACTTTCCACCAGGAACTTTTTGCCAGACTACTGGGGATAGTTCAAAGCCAACGATGCGATCGAGTATTTGTCGAGCCTGCTGTGCCCTGACTAGGCTCATATCTATGGTACGTGGGTTCTTGATAGCATTTTCTATGGCATCCTTGGTGATTTCATGAAACACAATTCGCTTTGTAGTATCGGGATCGAGCTTCAACACTTCACATAGATGCCAAGCAATTGCTTCTCCTTCACGGTCTTCATCGGTTGCGAGCCATACGGTATCTGCTGCCTTGGTGGCCTTTTTTAGCTTAGCTATTGTTTTCTTTTTTTCTGGATCAATTTCGTATGTCGTCTTAAAACCAGCTTTTATATCAATAGGATCGGAACCATCTTTATTCTTCTTTGCAATAGAGCGAATATGACCAATACTGCTCAGAACTACAAAATCTTTACCGAGATATTTCTCGATAGTTTTGGCTTTGGCCGGTGACTCAACTATTACTAAATTTTTTGGCATAAGGATTATCGCTTAAGTATAGCACTCGCATTCAATGGCTGTTATGTAATATTCAACAAAGCGTAAGATTACCTTGTTCCTAAGCGAAATGCAAATTTAAAAAATAATTACGCCAATATCCAGCGTCCGGAATTTGTTTGGATAATCGCACCATTTATCTCTAGGCACGAGAGCGTGGAGTTAAATAGTGTCGGCTCAAGACTACTTTTGTGTTGCAGTAGTTCGGGATTGCCAATATTTTGCGATATGAGCGACATAATGATTGATTCGTTCTTGTTTTGCGGAATGTATGTTTGGCTGCTTACGGTAGCAGATATTCCGAGTACGTCTAGGATATCAGCCACATTCGTAACGGGAATAGCACCGTTTTTTATAAGATTATTTGTTCCCGTTGAAGTCGGGCTTGTTATATTGCCAGGGACCGCAAAGACATCCTTACCCTGCTCTAAGGCAAATTCTGCAGTGTGTAAACTCCCACTTTTTACGGCTGCTTCGGTGATGAGTACTGCTTGAGCAAGCCCAGCGATTACACGATTGCGAGCTATAAACTGGTATTTCATAGGACTATCACTGCCTGCCGGATATTCACTCACGAGTGCCCCACCCTGCTGCACTATTGAGTGAGCTATATGAAAATGTGACGATGGATATATCTTGTCGATACCACAGGGGAGTACTGCGATGGTCGCACCGTTTGCCTCAAGTGCAGCCTGGTGAGCGATAGAATCTACACCGAGCGCCAGGCCACTGACAATTACCACTCCAGCTCGTACTAGCTCAGACGTGATTGTCTGCGTTACTTGACGACCATAGGCACTTACCTTACGACTACCAACAACTGCAACCATCGGTCTATCTAGATGGTTTATAAATGAATCACCTCTGTAGAATAGCTCGTGGACAGGTTGAGCAAGATCGCCCAGAGGCGCAAGATGCTTATCTTTATCGATTACCACTTTATTGATTTTCATACAAAAATAACTTTTAGTATTGACATTATGTAACTAATTTGCTAGAATTGCAACTTGTAATTACTGTTTATCAGTACTTACGTACCTTCTACCCCAAATTCTAACAATTGTTAGATTGTTTTAGAGCGTTCGATCCAAAGTTGTTACCCTCCACTTTTCTTCGTTGCACTGGCTCTCGCTTATGCACCGCTCTAAAACAGACTAACCCCTTTAACTAGTACCCCTACCTTGTGAAAGGTAAAGGAGCCCCGAATTCAAAGCGAGTCCCCCAGATGATCCCCGGATTAGTCCGGGGACGGCACAGGCCATTTTATATTAAGGCGCTGATGCTTCGCTCGGGTGGGTTGAAGGGTGTAATGAGCCTGTAGCGGTGCCCACCCCCTCTACAGGCTCTTTTTGCGTCCTGATAATTTAGTGCCCAGTCACCTTCAGCGGTCACGTCTCGCGACCCCGCTAATTACATACTTCAAACAAGTTTGAAATCTGAAATGTAGCCTTGCGATGAGCCACCGGCTTTTCTCATCTTACGTAGGTCGTTTTTTGTTGGTGCCCACCCTATGGTATGTATCTTTTAGATAATAAA
>CAYMTU010000003.1:0-26690 GCA_964393455.1 uncultured Candidatus Saccharibacteria bacterium | reverse complement strand
TGTAGCCATATGTCGAGCTGACATCTTGATTACTAGTTAGTTTACCGCCAAAATTCTGAGCTATAAAATCCTGAGCACTCTGTAAGCTAGATTGCAGATTACTCTTGTAGCTTACGACAAATGCAAACATCAACATGCCGAGTAAAATAAGTAGGACTAGCCCACCATAATGACGTTTACGATATGGCTTAGCATGTTTTGGTTTAATAGCTATGCTGTGTTTTTTTGGCTTATGTGCCGTGTCTTTTTTGTGTGATTTTACTGATTTGCCCACCGAGTGTTTTTTCATATATATCTTTCAATACAAACGTTTTATATAGTATAGCGCAAAATAATAAAACTTATGCTTTTTTATTTTTACGTATTAGCTATGTTTGCTTGGTAGTATATGCAGCCAGATATGCCCGTTCGTATATGAAATTGATGGTGAGGAGAAATATCTATGGCATCCCCTGGCTGCATGGAGATTGCCTGATCGTCAGTACGTATCATAAATGACCCTTCTGCACACCACAGTCGTACTATCTTTTCGGCTGTTTTTTCAGAATATTCGAGTTCCTCAGCTTTAGTAACGCGTGCTGCTTCAATTTTTCGCCATTTCAGTAAGGCCTGAAGCTCTTCTTCAGCTGATTCATAATCTTTAGACCATCGAAATTTACGCATACTCATTACTCCACTAGCTTACGATAGATACGGTAATATACCACTATGTATTCTTGCGAAATTAGGTTATTGTCTCTGTTAAGCGTATACTAGTAGTATAAATAGAGGGTACTAGCAATATGGCAACAACTAAACGACAAGCTGATTTTGTAATTTCTGAAGAAGGTTTACAAATAAAAGAAGAGCTCCTTGCGATGCTCGAAAACGATAAATACAGCACCGAAGCAAGTTACAGTACCAACGGAGACCTCTATCCGGATAATCTAATACCGTTCATCGATAAGCACATGGGCTACTTGACCACTCACCCAAGTGTCGACCCCGCTCACTACCTAGCCAATCTTCGACTTATTACACGTGTCCGATAGCTCTGCCGTAGCGTATTTTACATATTTACCTATTTCGTCGTAAAAAGAAATCAAACCATGCTTCTAGGTTTTCTTCATAGAACGGCTTCTTAGACTGTTTGTTGCGTTCTTTTTCTGATTTTTCTGAAGTATCGATAGTGTTTGCGAGTGCAACCGATTTGGGCACTATGTATAGTGTTTCTCCAGGTGCTGCTTTACCAAACTGTCGTCGAGCAGCAAGCTCCAAAAATTGATCCGTCTTGTAGTATTCATTTCGAAGCTTTAGGTTTGTATTTTCAAGCTGCTTCACCTCATTTTGTTGTTGAGCTTCGGAAATCTGCTTCTGAAGCTCGTAGTTTGTCTGGATTGTTTTTACACCACTCCAACTAACTAAAAGTGCTATTACACCAAAAGCAATGAGTCCGAGGGCTCTGGTGTCGCCAAGAACTTTAACGGAAGGTCTTTTTGAATATTGTTTTAATTTTTCAATCATGCTTATGTTCCAGTATAACCCACTCCAATAGTCTTGGAACAGTTATGCAGGTAAAACGTTGACTTTTTACACACGCTTATGGTAAACATTAAGGTATCTAATAAAAACAAAAAGGTTACATAAAAATGCCAGCAAAATCAACCAAAAGAGCGACGGCTTCTCGTCCACGAAGTACCACAACAAAATCTAAGCAAGTTACCTCAAATAAGGTAAACGTGAAACGAGTATTCATAATCGTTTCTGTAATCTCTATTATCGGAGCTTTCTTTATATTCCGAGCCAGTGCAGCGACAACTAATTTTGAGGCAGAAAATGCTAGCAAGAATAACCTCGTTGTTGCAGGCAGTGACTCGACAGCATCAAATGGTCAGTTCGTTGAATTTGCTCAGCCCACCACTACGACAACAAATACAACATCAACACAGCGCTTTCCAGGTGATCCTAATCCATTAAAAACTGGTAAGGCATACTGGGGCGCAGCAATTCAAGGAAATGGCGATCCTGCGCGACACGAAACACCTACCGGTAAATCACTCTCGGTTCGTAGGACATACTTTGCCTGGGATGGCAGACAAAAAATGATTGATACAGCAAAAGCTGATTTAGCAGCAAATCGAATACCATTTATTTCTACAAAAACTCCTGGATGGGCAGAAATGGCATCTGGAAAGCGCGACGCAGAGATTGATGACACGCTACGTAAACTTGATGCTCTTGGAGGACCAGTATGGTTTGTCGTACATCACGAACCAGAAGGTGGATGCAACGACTCCTGTAAAGGACCGAAAGGAGAAGACGATGCTGCCGGGGCTGCAGGATGGTTAGCTATGCAGAAGAAAATTCGCGAACGAATGAACGTTGTAGGGACAAAAAATGTCGCCTTCGTATCTAACCTAATGGCTTGGACATTTGATTCTCGATCTGGCCGAAACCCGAACGACTGGTGGGCAGAAGGTGTATGGGATGTCTACAGTGCGGATGCATATTGTGACGGAAGCACTTGCCTTGATGGTCAAAACACAGTACCCGATACTAAATCCTGGAAAGGCTATGAGGCATTTGCAACCTCAAAAAATATACCTATGGCTGTAGGTGAATGGGGTGATAGAGGTGAATCTGTGGCAGCTGGTCAAGATATTCAAAAAACATGGGACTACGCATTCACCAATAAGAAAGATGTCGTTGCGTGGACATACTTTGATTCAAATCTAAATTCCGACAGTGGTGGCTGGGAGCTAAAAGGCGCTGCGTTAACTCAATTCCAGACAATCCTAAAAAATGACGCACGGATTATGCGCGTAAATGATCTAAATAAAACTTCAACAACAAGCTCATCGAGTACTAGTTACGGTAAAATTACCTCTACGGTCACATTGCCAGAGAATGGTTCCTACAAACTTTGGGCACGCATGAAAGCTGGTGACGCTACTAATAACCTGGCCCAAGTTCAGATAGACAGTAGTGTAGCAACTAACATTGGCGGTTCAGGCATAAATGCTACAAGTTGGACGTGGGCTTCCCTGCCAGCTGTCAACCTTAGCGCAGGCGGAAGAGTAGTGAATATAACTGGAATTCAAAAAGGTGTAAAAATTGACCGCGTAATCCTCACCAATGAAACGTGTGTTCCTACAGGAACTGGCGACAACTGTACGCTTGCCACACCTCCACCGCTTGAAGCACTAAAAGTTAGCGTGACTGGTGTTACAAATGGCCAAACCGTATCTGGCATTGTCCCAGTAAAAGTTACAGCCGACCGAGCAATCGCTGCAGTATCATTCCGACCCGACAATGTGTGGGCAACTACAGATGACACTAGTCCATACGAGTTCAACTGGGACACTCGATCGCTCAGCAATGGAGCTCACACGCTCGTACTCCGTACGCGTGCAGACGGTGACCCAGGTGACGTCTATACGCAAACGGTACTTAACGTAACGGTAAACAATGTAACAACCATTACACCACCACCTGCGCCAGTAGATTCAACGAAGCCGAGTGCTCCGCAAAGCTTACGCGCTAACCTTACTTTCGACTGGGCAAAGATGAAGTACGTAATGAATCTTTCGTGGAGTGGATCGTACGATAACGTAGGTGTAACGAGCTACAATATTTCTAGAAACGGTGCGAAACTTGGAACATCTACGAGAACGAGCTATGTAGATTCAACTAATCTGAGTGCTGGTGTATCCTACACGTATAGCATTACAGCAACTGATGCAGCAAAGAATGTGTCTGATCCGGCAAGCATTACATTGAAAACCAGTTGTGTGTTCATCTCTTGTACTGCGACAGTACAGTAGAAAGAGGATGGCCCTACAAAATAGTCCTGATTACATCAGGACTATTTTAATTGAGAATCTATACGGATTTCTGTTATAATCCCCTCTGTTACATCGGGTTAGCCAGCGAGCTTCATCTGATTGAAATACAAGGAAACCATGAGAAGTGAGTGAATCGTACTTTTGAGTACGGTAAGCGAGCCTCGCAAGTAGTTGACACCGTATTTCATCAGAAGTGGCAGCAGAGCTTAATGCTCTGCATTAAAGCAGGCTGACACGCTGAAGCCGTTTGGGGTCCCCGAAAATGCTTGCATTTTAAGGGGAAGAGGAAGCGTAGCGGTATGCTAGTGAGCTGAAGGAGCGTAGATTTATTCTAGGCTCGTCAGCAAAAGGGGTCCCCGCAAAGAGACTTCTTTGTGGGGTAAGACGAGGTGGCTGTGAGTGTTACAATTGAGCTATTCAGTAGGCTTTGCCTGGTGAAAGCTCATAGTAACACTCACTAACACACCAAGTCGGGGGGTGTAGCTCAGTGGTTAGAGCAGAGGACTCATAATCCTTTGGTCGTAGGTTCAAGTCCTACCACCCCCACCACGTCGCAAGACGTGGCAGCCAAATATCAAAAATGCGCAATCAAGTGGCGCATTTTTTATTTGGCCTCATACGCTTGCTCCTTGCCAACTCGAGAATCCTCTCTCGAGTTGGTTTGACACGTCACAGAATGTAAAAATTTTATCTACTATATTTCATAGTCTTCCCCTAAAAATGTTCTACTTTTTGAGGCTCGATTGGTCGACTTTTCTCATTCAGAACCAAGAATCCCCTCTTGGTTCTGGTTTTAACACCATCTAGACAATATGTACATTCAAAGGTAGCGTGTTTTTTTGGTCTACCAGCCTTCCTCCTTTATTGAATATGCATCTATTCATGAAGCACTCAGATTGGATGGTATATAATTGTAAACATGCGAAAAGTATTACGCCATACCAAGAAATTCTTTGTACTACTCATAGGAGTTACGATTATCGTCATTGGCGTATTGATGCTGGTTTTTCCAGGTCCCGGCATTGTCGTGATTATCTTTGGGCTTGTCGTACTTGCCAGTGAGTTTGCCTGGGCAAGATCAACACTAGATAAAGCAAAAAGCCATTACGAGAGTACCAAAAACAAAATTACTAAGAAAAAATCAGCAGATCAAAATCAATTACAAGAATAGTTGATTGAAGATTGTAATGCTTTAGCTAGACCACTATTTAGTTGGATTGTGAAGCGTGGCGCGATCCAAATAAACTTCTTGAGGTAATACCTCATTCATATTTCTGATCATATCCCTACGCTGCTGTTCAGTAATACTAGACATCGAAACTCTTCCAATAGAAATATGTGGCACATCATTTAATGGCCAGTCTTCCCTGGTAAGTTGGTTCATAGAATATTCATTCAATATCTCTATAACCGCGTCACGTTCATCACGAACGATCTGTCTTTCATCTTCGTGAATCGCTACTCCAAAAGGTCTTAATTTAGAACTTTTTCCACCAAAAATTCCGACTTTTTGAATACCTATTCTGAGTGGTTTTCGAAGACTTGGAATAGAATGGTATATTTCATCGATAACGCTTTGTGTTGATATGCTGCTATCAAAATCTCTAGACTTAACTTCTATGAGACTTACTAAATTTAAGGCTTTACCGTATTGATCATGTTCACCGCGTTTAATAGTTGAAACATCGCCTGTAAACTCGTTGAACACTCTAGTGCAATCATCTAAACATACTCCACCTAGACTCCTGAATACAGATAATCCAACTTGATTCAATGAATCAAGAACTTCAGATCCGTGAACTTCTTGTCGATATTCATGATGGCCATTCCGACGGGCTCCATAAGATCGCCCGCCTCGCCGAGAGTTATTTTTTCGCATAAATATACTCTAAAATATTTTTAGGCAATTATATACTTGACGTTACCAATCACCTCTGATACACTAGAGGTATGGAAACGTTCAATCTCATTCAGTTTTATCAAAAGTTCGGTACCGAGGAACAATGCCAGAGATTCCTCTTTGAGAACCGCTGGGCTGATGGTGTAACCTGCCCAAAGTGTGGTGAGATTGGTGTTAAGACATATAAGCTGGCGAGTGGTCGCATAAAGTGTGCGAGTTGCCGTAATACCTTTACTGTTCGTTCGCGCAGTATTTTTGAAGATAGTCCCGTACCCCTGCAAAAGTGGTTTCTAGCGATCTATCTATGCGGTAGTTACAAAAAAGGTATCTCCTCAATCCAGCTTAGTAAGTATCTTGGTATTACCCAAAAGACTGCCTGGTTTATGCTCCAGCGTATCCGCTACGTCTTCGAGAACGACAGCTTTGAAATGCTCACTGGCGATGTTGAAATGGACGAAGCCTACATTGGCGGCAAAGACAGTAACAAACACCACAGCAAACGCCTGAAGACCTTAACGGGCAAAGGTGCACAAGGCTATGGCAGTAAAAACAGCAAAGCACCGGTTGTGGGTATGGTTGAACGTGGCGGTAAACTCTACGCTGTGGCTACAAAAGATACCGGCAGTAAAACACTGATGACCTTAGCACGGAAACACATCGACATTAATGCCACTGTCTACACTGACGAACACATGCCGTACCGAACTCTGCCTAAGATCGGATTCAAACATGAAAGCGTTAACCATGGTGTCAAAGAGTTCGTCAAGGGCATGGCAAGCACTAATACAGCTGAGTCGTTCTGGTCGCACTTGAAGCGTGGTATCAACGGCATTTATCACCATGTGAGCGCCAAACACTTACAACGCTACTGCAATGAATACAGCTAATGTTGGAATACTCGCAACATGACCGACGGTGAACGATTTGAGGACTGGTTTAGCCAAGTAAACGGTAAACGTTTAACTTATAAAACCCTTACCTCCGGTAAGCAATAAACTTACCTATCGACACCTAAGCTATCTTATTTTACTTTTCTCTATATTTTTCCTCTTTCCTTTCTCCCTCTCTTTCTATATAAATATAGAGGAGAAGATATGAAGCGAGCGATGTATGATTATGTGCAGATGTATAAGTATAAGTTTTGTGGGTTGCATGGTTAGTATATTGGATAGTTATTTAAGCAGCTTTAGTGATGCAGTTACGTATGAATACATGGGTATGTAGGTAATGATATGACTAAAGGTGTAATTAGTGAAACTAGTAACGTTACATACCGCAGACCACTTAATGATCAGCAGCTTACTACGCTCCACCTGCTGTATTGGTATCGTTTCTGTACTAGTAGGCAACTTGCTCTTTCGCTCAAGAAGTCCAACCATAAGGCAATTCAAAACAAGCTGCAGATATTGGAACAGCAAGGCTTCATTGGCAAACGCTATGACACATCCTACAAGCTGGCTGGACGATCCGCTGAGTACTACATCACCCCAAAGGGTGCCCGTGAGCTAGAAAAGCTCAAACCAGGTGCTACAAACCAATGGGCCGTCAAAAGCCTGTACAAAAACAAAACTGTGTCAGATGACTTCCTGAGGCACTGTATTGCTGTTACTGAAACAGCACAGAAGCTCAGAGCCATATACGGAGGTGGGGATAAGCTCCACATACTGCCCAAAAGCTCTATGGCACAGTACAGTTACTATCCCACCTGGACACCTGATCTACATCTTGAGGTACCGGCAAGAGGTCAAACGCCAGCAAAACACTACCTTGTAGATGTATGGGATGGCACCAAGCCATTCTTCGTCAGTGTCAGGAAGACCAGAAACTACGTTAACTTCAAAGACAGTGGAGATTGGCAAGAAGATGAGCAGCACCCGGCAATTCTCGCCATATGTGAAGATGAACGAGCTCAAAAGAAGCTGAACCGGCAGATGAGACGTATTTTAGAGGAACAATGGGATGAGGAGCTGGTGTTTGCTACAGTAACTATAGATAAACTGCTGCAAGCCACAAAACCAACAGACAAGATGTGGAGTAAGGTAGAGGCAGACGATAGTCCTGAGTTGATGAGCCTGAAAAGTCTTGCACCTCCAGTTTGATTTTTCCAAAGGAAAAGTCGAACTCCCATTTGAGCTTCAGCTCGGATGGTTTGTTGCTATAATTATCTCATGCCAAAATACCGCGTTATCCTCCCAACTAACCTCAAGCCTTCGCCTGCCCGGTATGAACTGACTGCCGCTCAATTACTTGCTGAACACTTTAAGGCTGATGTTGAGTTTATTGCGCGATCCAACCAGAAGACACCAGACTTTTTGATCAATGGCCTCAAGTGGGAACTCAAGAGCCCAACTGGCACCGGAAAGTATAATGTTCAGCACCAGATAAAGGCTGCTGCTAAGCAGTCGAGCAATGTGGTGTTTGATGCTCGCCGGTCAAAAATGCATATGGCTAAGATACGCAATGAAGTTCAACGCCACTTTAGATACACAAAGCCCATAAAGAGGCTCATCCTCATAGACAAAACTAAAAAGATCGTCGGAAAATTCCCACTAACAATGCGACAAAGCTAACAAATAAATAGCGACACCCGTATACTTTCGTTTAGATACTAAACTAAATGAAAGGAGTGTCGCTATGCGTACACTAACACAGTACGAAGTAGCTTGGAATATGTACCAAGCTGATTCAACTATTAAAACAATAACTTTAGTAGTGACTAAAGATAGGTCTACAGTTTACCGCTGGTTAGCTAACATTAAACGTAGTGGTATTAAGTCTTTTCTAAAAAAGAAAGAAACTAGTAAAGTAAGACGTCCCAGGGCCCGAACTCCTGAATATGTAATCCAGAAGATTGTAGACATTAGAAACCAGTTTGGTTGGTGTGGTCAGAAGATTCGTAAAGAACTGTCAGAAATACATGACATCTCTATAGGTTTATCTACTATTTACCGTTGGTTACATAAACGGTTCATGTCAGGCTCCCAATATACTGAACACACACCAGAAACAAACTAGCTAGTAAAAGAGGTGAGCATTAAGGTAACATGTGGTGGTTAATACCACAGGGAGACTACGTATTTATGGCTAAACCAATTGACCCACAATTAAAACAAGAAATAATGAACTCGGTTAAATCAGGCATGACCCAGCTCGAAGCTAGTCGGCTATACGGTGTTAGTTCTAAAACAATCAGTGCCTGGTGTCGTCAGGATGTTGTAGGTGGTGAGAAGAACTACATCACTCAGATCAACCAGCTCAAACGAGAGCTAGATAATGCCTACCGAGTCATCGGTAAGCTGTCAGCCAGGGCTGACCGCCCAAAAGGCTAGCCGCTCTGGATGAGGTCGACCCAGGCTTTAAGCGGCGACTGGCTAAAGCCGTTAGGGCTAGCCGAACCAGCCTGTACGTCAGGCCAACCATCCAACTGAACAAAGACATTAGGGCAATACAAGATTTGAAAGCAGTTCATGTTCAACATCCGTTGTATGGTGTCCGACGGTTAGCATTAGACCTAGGCTGGAGTGAGAATAAAACAAGGCGCATTCGCAAGCTAGCAAATATTACGGCTGTTCGTCCACCCAAGAAGCACCGAAGCTACAAGGGTAAGCCAGAGATCAGCCCACCAGCCAACCACCTGCATACCTATGCCTCATTCAAAGATACCAGCCGTCCGCAGGACGGTATGGATTACAGCCTAATGGCCAAAGAAGCTAATGCCTGGACACAAGATTTCACCTATCTGCGGATACGTACCGGTATGTTTTACTTGGCTCTAGTCATGGATCTCGCGACCCGCGAGATTCTCAGCTGGAAGCTTGGCACCAACCACAGCAGTAGTTTGACGCATATCGCCCTAATAGGGGCCCTCAGAAACAACCCCAGCCCAGCCATATTGCACAGTGACCGGGGTTCAGAGTATCTCAGCGAACGCCATCAAGATACCTGCCAACGATTTGAGATAACCCTAAGTGCTAGCAAACCAGGCAAGCCTTGGCAAAACGGTTTTATGGAACGATGCATCAAGTCCGTCAAAGAAGAACTTGGCCCACTAACCAATTACCGTGATGTTGATGAATTATATGTTGGAATTGCCAACGCCATTCATTACTACAACCACAACAGAATACACACAGCCCTAAAGATGAGCCCAGAAGCTTACGCTTCTAGCCTCAAGCCAAAGTTAATAGCCAGACCAAAGCGTCGAGGACTAGTGTTCAGGAAAAAGGTAGCTTGACACTCAGAGTTACCGATCTCCTTGGAAACTTCCAAACAATATATGAAAAAGACATGATAAACGACAGTGGGTATTTATTGTTAGCACCACAATTTACCCCAGAAGGAAACGTACTATTTGCGCAAACACAAGCAAACATGACGGAGAGTTCGATAGAAGGCACTTCGGGCGTTTCTACCATGGATCCTGCTGGTAATAATCTGCAAGCTATACCAAGTACCTTGAAAAGTATTACTGATTTGCAGGGTCTATATACAGCACTGTATGATTACTTACTCCCAACAATTCAGCCAACTTCATTGCCACCATCAAGCAATATGTTAAATGTACTCACCTACCCAGACCCCATCACCAGCTCTACCGTAACCTTAGAACTCCCCGGTGATGTAACCAATGGCACGGTCAGTGCCATTAGCCCATCATCTATTCCTAAAGATACCTTCTTCTCCTATCCTCTAGGTCTTACTTCCTTCCAGTTCGATACTACCATTGGTGCTACTAAAACCATTACCCTCTACTACGATCTCCCCGGAGACCCGAGCTCCTACACTGCCCGTAAGTACAATACCAACACCAAAACCTTTGCTACCATCAACAACGCTACCATCACCAGAGTCACCTACAACAACAAAGCAATGCTCAAACTTGCCTATGACATTACCGACGGTGGAACATTAGACCAAGACAACACAGCCAACGGAACCATCGTTGACCCAGTGGGCTTAGCCCAAGCGACAGTGGGAGTGCCGGATACGGGGCTGTAGTTTGATATAAACGTATTTTCCAAGGTGGCGCCTTGGAATGTGACCAAAAACTAGCGAAAGATTGCGACGAAAGAAAATTATTTCTGTAGTTCTTGAAGGTCTTTAATTATTTCGGCAGCATGTTTGGCTGGATTAACGCCTTCGTACTCTTTTACGATCATTCCGTTAGGATTAATAATATAGGTATTTCTTTTGATTCCTTCGTATTCGCGGCCCATGAATTTCTTAACTCCCCATGAACCATAGGCTTCTATCATTTCGTGACTTTCATCGCTAAGTAGCGTGAAGTTTAGTTTATGTTTTTCGGCAAATTTTGCATGGCTTTTGACTGAGTCTTTGCTGACTCCTATGACTACGGCATTGCCAAGTTCAGCTATCGAGTCCCTTGCATCACGAAAATTACAAGCTTCGGTCGTGCAACCAGGTGTTGAGTCTTTAGGGTAAAAATAAAGCACTACCCATTGACCTGCATAGTCCTTAAGTGACCTCATTGTCCCGGTTTGATCGGGTAGTGAAAAGTCTGGCGCAATACTCAACTTATGCATAATCCCTATAACCTCCATTCTTGCCAACAGAGTAATCTATCGGCTTTTCATCAAATAATGTACCTAGAGGTACATTATTATCTGAGAAACCCAGTATCTCACCTCTGTTCTTCAAACCTGGAGCCAATGGGTTTTTACATAAGTTTAGTTGACGCATTATAGTTCCTCCTGTAATCTTTAAGCTTCGTATTGGTATAATACTAGTACTCGTGTAAATATACTATGAATACACTCAAGAACGCTGAACAATTTCAAACTATTCTGAAACACTATCAGATGTCTGCTCAAAGTGTTGAGATTCTGAACTCCACAGAGTTTGTGATGCTGTCAGCTATTAGCTCATCTGGACGTAATACAATCATCCGTGAATTACTAAGATCGGATGATTTTTATTTTATCGTGTCAGACACAACTCGTGCTAAAAGAGTTAATGACGGTGTCATGGAACAAAATGGCGTTGAGTATTGGTTTCGGACAGAAGAAGCTTTTTTGCATGATCTTAAAGAGGGAAAATACATTGAAGCTGCGATTATACATAACCAGCAAGTTTCTGGAGTGAGCATACGGGAACTCGGCATTGCAAAAGAAAAATCAAAAATTGCAATAAGCGATATTGAAGTACAGGGTGTGCACAACATAATGCAACATTCTAAACTGGCTGTACCGATTTTTGTGCTACCCCCAAGTTATGATGAGTGGATTGAGCGTTGGATGAAGCGTGGCACGATTTCGGATGAAGAATACAATAATCGAGTTGCGAGCGCCAAACAAGAATTGACTATGGCTTTGAATGAAGATTACTACCACTTTCTAATAAACGATGATGTGGCCGAAGCTGCAAAAGGTGTACGACAAATTGCAAATGGAATTGTCAGTAAAAAACACGATACACGCGGACGTGAAATTGCGCAGTCGATACTTTCAAGACTGAAATAGCTGGCAGTCGAGGGGTTAAAGTGCTAAAATAGGGGTATGTTAACTGATAGACAGCAACGAATATTGCAAGCCATTGTAGAACAGTATGCCGAAGTAGCCAGCCCTGTAGGGTCAAGCTTGATGGCTAAAGTTTTTAATGTCTCATCTGCCACCATACGATCCGAAATGGCAGAGCTTGAACGACGTGGCTATATCGACCAACCACACACTAGCGCTGGGAGAATACCCACCGATAAAGGGTATCGTTTCTATGTAAATAATATCGCAGAGAGTACCCCAGAAACTCCTGCTGAAAGACGGGCCGAAAAAGCACTGGCTAACAGAGTATCGGGTGGCGGAGTCTCTGACCATGTTATTAAGAATGCGGTTGATACCCTCGTAGAGCTGACCCACAACCTTGGGTTGGCAACTATTGGCGATCAACTGTACATGAGCGGTCTGTCAAATCTCTTTGGTCAGCCAGAATTTATGAATAATGGCCAAGTCCGCGAAGTCGCAAGTCTGCTCGACAATCTCGAGCCATGGCTGTACGAAGCCGCACCAAACGAACCACTGAGTGTCTATATTGGCCAAGAGAATCCTATTGGTCGGAGTGCTGGCTGTTCACTTATTGTCAGTCGTTTTCGAAGTAACTACAGTGACAGGAGCTACATTGGAGTATTGGGTCCTACCAGGCAGAGCTACCGCGATGTCATGATGCTTGTTCGTCGAACTGGTGAGGCGCTTGAGGAGGTGCTGTATGACTGAATTAACAAGAACAGTTGATCCACACTGGTATAATCAGCCAGGATTTCCTGAGCTTGAAGGTGCATGGTGTCAGGTTTTCGAATCTCGTGAACCAGAGGGATACGCATTAAATCCAGTAGAAGCATTAAAGCTTGTTGATAGTGTCAGAGCTAGTCTCAGAAGAGAATATGAGTATAGTGTAAAAGAACTAGATGTATTAGAGTCAATTGCCTGTCGATATGCTCGTGAATCTACTCAGGGATTAGCAATAGAAATGGAGGAATTAACCAATGGCTACTAAAAAATCTGTTAAAAAAGAAGAAACAAATGAAATACTAGAGCAGCTCGCTAAAGAGGTTGCCGACCTTACGGAAAGCTTGCAGCGTGAGCGTGCAGACGCAATCAATATCCGGCGTCGACACGATGAACAAGTTGCCGAGCTTAAAACAGTTATAAAGGCAAATGTTATCGAAGAGTTGCTGCCAGTTATCGATAATTTTGAGCGCGCATTAAAACATGTTCCTGCTGAACTTACAGATAACGACTACGTAAAAGGTGTCCAGGGAGTTGTAAGGCAATTTGAGTCAACGCTTAATGCAATGGATGTTCAGAAAATAAAGACCGTTGGTGAGGCATTTGACCCACATGTGCATGAAGCTGTGGTTATGGACGATAGCGAAGGTGAAGTAGAGGTGGTTAGCGAAGAGCTACAGTCTGGCTATACTGTCGGTGATCGTGTCATACGGCATGCCATGGTTAAAGTAGTGCGTAAGTAGCAATACTATATAGGTAAACTCGTGCTTACGGATAAATGTATATTATAGTTGACGTCGTATAAACATAAGGCTTATACTTATGTTAAATTATGAGACAACTAAAAAGCCTCAATATAAAGTATTTGCTTATATACCCCGTCGTTATATTTAGTCTTGTGGTCGGATTTTTTCCGATTAATCCTTCTATTGTAAGTGCGGCTTGCGCAGCACCAGCTACTGATTACGGGACCGTAACATCAACCATTAACATCCCCGCAACGGGAAGTTACCGTGTATGGAGCAGAATACAGATTCCAAGCGCAGCGAACAACTCCTACTTACTAGAGATAGACGGAGGCACTTGCTATACCGTAGGTGGAAACTCAGCGCTACCCCTAAATACTTGGGTGTGGGTAGATTATCAAAGTGGAAATACCACAAATAAGATCAACACTGCATCATTAACGGCTGGAAACCATACCGTTAAAATGATCGGTAACTCAGATGGAGTTTTGCTCGATCGGCTTATCTTTACACAAGATACGACAGGTTCGAACTGTAATCCGCCAACCGGAACAGGTGATGCATGCGCAAATCCAGTCAACGTTGCCCCTACCATAACGCTTTCTGCTAATCCAACATCAGGTATTGCGCCATTAAATACTACCCTTACTGCCGTGCCTGCTGATAGTGATGGTACGGTAAAAAGTGTAGAATTCTTCAGAGGTTCAACATCGCTCGGTATTAAAACTGCCGCACCATGGACTCAATCGGTAACTGGTCTTGCAGCGGGAACTTACAGTTTTACAGCCAGAGTTACCGATAGTAATAATGCCGTAACAACTTCCAGTGCAGTTTCAGTCAACGTTACAGCGCAGACCACATATGGTCCAGGCGACACAGGTAATACTCCAGGAGTAGTAGATTTCGAAGATTTGCTCGCCGTACTTAATAACTGGAATACATCAGGCAAGACAAGGTCTCAAGGTGACTTAGTTGGAACCGGCGGAACGGTTGATTTTGAAGATTTGCTAGCAGTACTAAATAATTGGACAAGATAATGAAAAAACATATTAAAAAACTACACAATACAAAGACTTACTCCCTCATCATCGTTATTGCTTTTGCAGTGATTGGTGCAACGTTGCTCGTTTTTTCGCAAGCCGCTACGCTCAATGCTAGTTTAACTTTGAGCCCAAGCTCTCGTAGTATAGAGGTTAATAGCGGTTTTACGACTAATTTTACGACAGCAGTAAATGTTACAAGTCCGCAAGCGTTTAACGGTGTAAATATTTTGATGCAGTACGATGCAACCAAGCTCGACGTAGTTAGTGTCGTAACTACGGGTACCAATTTTGCAGATTGTCCAACCAAAACTGGAACTGGCGGGACAATTACACTAGTATGCTATGTCTCTCCGCCGGGGACGCTCACCGGTACTAATTTGGTAGCAAACATCACCTTTAGGCCAAAAGTTAATACTGGCTCAACTACTATATCGTTTGTAAAAGAGTCTGATCTTAGGTCAAAAATTGCTCTTGCTGGTACGGGTGAAAATATATGGAACGGTGTCTTAACGGGCGGTACGTTTACATTTACCGCTCAAGATGTTACGCCGCCAGTAACTGCGATTACTGACCCAACATCTACGAGTGGACCGATTAGTGGTACAAAAACAATTACTGCAACGGCAAGTGATGCGGGTGGTACCGTAAATCGTGTTGAATTTTTGGTCAATAACGTCGTTAAAGGTACCGATACTACAGCACCGTATACCTATGATTGGAATACACTTTCTGGCACGCCAGACGGTGCCTATACACTGACAACAAAAGCCTATGATAATGCAACGACACCAAATGTCGGAACATCAGCGCCTGTGTCGGTGACTGTTAAGAATAACAAGCCAGATTTAACCGTTACGTCAATCAGTCTTAATCCTGCAGTGCCAGATACAGGTCAAGCGGTAACCATTAGTGCGGTTGTACGAAATAGTGGATCCGAAGCAATTGCATCAGGAACTTCAAAGGCAACACGATTGCTAGTTGATAACGTTGCAATTAGTACGGTTACCGACACCACAGCACTCGCTATTGGCGCAAGTTACACTGTAACTGCAACGGCAACTTGGACTGCAACGTCTGGTACACGCTCAATATCCGCTGTGGCAGATGTTAGTGGTCAGATTGCTGAGTTAAACGAAACAAACAATACCTTTAATAGAAGTATCACCGTGTATAATGCTGGAGACACAGGTATCACGGTCGGAGTAGTTGACTTTGAAGATTTACTAACTGTGCTAAATAACTGGAATGGGACTGGTAAGACTCGAACTCAAGGTGATTTGTCTGGAGGAGATGGAGTAGTTGACTTCGAAGATTTACTAAAAGTATTAAATAACTGGACGAGATAATGAATAAAATAGAGAAACCACAGACTAAAAAAATTTACTCTCTTGCAAGCATTGCATTATTTGCAGTGATTGGAGCGGTCTTACTAATCTTTACTCGTGCACAGACGCCTCCTTCAAGCCCACCTTCGTACAGTCCATTAGCAGCTGGTACGGCTAGCCTTTCATTGAGTCCAAGTAGCGGTACTCAAAAAATCAACACAAATTTTGTAGTGGGTGTTTTTGAAGATAGTGGCTCGCAGCCCGTTAACGGCGTGAATGTTAAAATGTCCTACAACGCCTCTCAACTTGACGTCGTTGACGTTGCGGTGACAGGAACTAACTTTGTGGCATGTCCTACCAAGAATGCAGCAGGCGGGGTCATTGAGCTGGTCTGTTACGTTAATCCTCCGAGCTCTATTACCGGCAGAAATTTAATCGCAAATGTAACATTTAAGCCAAAAGTTGGTTCTGGCAATACGTCAATAACATTTGTGAGAGAGTCTGATCTCAAATCAAAAATTGCTCTAGCAGGCACGGGACAGAATATTTGGAACGGAGCTTTAGCAGGCGGAACATTTACGCTAAGTAGTACGACGTCCACGCCACCAACCACTCCGACTCCGACAACCCCTACTACTCCGACATCTCCGACAACCCCCACATCACCTTCGACCGGAACTTCAGGAGGTAGTAAGTCAACACCAAAACCATCGACGGGTACAACCACGACACCTCCAAGCACAAATCCTACGTCACCTACTGCGCCATCTGAGCCAACAGGGTCAGGCGAACAACCAGTTTCAGCTATAGAAACCACAGGAAGCTCTGTAGCGATAAAAGTAACTGATTCAGACGGTAAAGCGGTTGCTGGTGTGACGGTGAAGTTGAATGATGCTACGGCAGTTACCGATTCTAATGGAATTGCTAATTTCTTGGGAGTCGCGGCAGGTAAATACACCGTATTGGTTGAGTCCGACAAAGGTAACGCAAAATCCACCATTGAAGTCGTAGAAGGTTCAAGCGAGCTTGTTCAAGAATTCCAGCTACAAATTAAACCACAGTCGCCAATTCTTATGTATGGTCTGATTGGTGGAGCTGTGCTTGCAGTATTAGCGGTAGGTGCAGTCGTATTCTCTAGAATCAGTAAACGATCTAAGTTCAATAATGCGCATGGTCTTGGCAACACTGCAGTAGTCTTTGACACGAACAAAGCCCCGTCGCCAGGCGTTGATAAGGGTGCAATTGTGACGCCGCAAAAGCCAGTAGCTACAGCTCCAGCATCAGAAGAGACAAAAGGTCCAGAAGGTAACATGATAACACCAGAGCAGCCGTTTAAACCGCCTGGAACTACGTCATAAAAGTCATACTTTTTACCTAACCAACGTAACTGTTATAAAAATATAAAATTAGCACTCAAAGTACTTGAGTGCTAATTTATTTATGCTACAATTGTATTAGCACTCTAACGGTGCAATTGCCAGAAAGAGCGTAAATGCCAGACGAAAAAAGACCAGAAGTTATTCTAGGAATATCTGAATACAATGAAACAGACTATGTTTCTACTGGTCGCTATCCTTCACTCGGAGATGAAGTTGAAGTAATCGAGATAGCTCATTACGACAAACTTGCACATCTTGGTGATAGATGGCCGGTATTTACGAGGATTATTAGCATTGAATTGTTAGAGCAGCGTAAGTTAGAACATTCTAACGATCCGCAAAATTTTAAAGAAAACCATTTAAGAAATTTATAGGAGATAATACAAATGGGTAAGATAATTGGGATAGATTTGGGAACAACAAACTCAGCAATGGCCGTTATGCAGTCGGGAAAGCCTGAGATTATTGCAAATAGTGAGGGGGCTCGGACGACACCGAGTGTTGTAGCCTTAAACAAAAACGGCGAACGACTTGTTGGGCAAGTTGCACGTCGGCAGATGGTTACAAACCCAAGCAATACCATTTATGAAGTAAAACGGCTTATTGGACGAAGCTGGGAAGACAAAGAAGTACAACGCGATATCAAGCTTATGGGCTATGAAATGGTCAAGAGCGGTAAAAGCGTTAAGGTAAAGATGGGTGATAAAGAGTATAGCCCTGAAGAAATCAGTGCTATGATCCTCGGCAAGCTCAAAGCCGATGCCGAAGCTTTTACAGGTGGTCCAGTTACTGAAGCTGTTATCACTGTTCCCGCATATTTTGACGATTCACAACGCCAAGCTACCAAAGATGCCGGCAAGATTGCTGGCCTAGAAGTTAAGCGAATTATAAACGAACCAACTGCCGCTGCACTTGCGTACGGGCTCGATAAGGGAAGTAACAAGGACGAAAAAATTGCGGTGTTCGATCTTGGTGGTGGTACGTTTGACGTATCGATTTTGGAACTTGGAGATGGAGTATTCGAAGTAAAGAGTACCAACGGCGATACGCATCTTGGTGGTGCTGACTTTGACCGAGTGATCGTGAATTACCTGGTAGATGAGTTCAAAAAAGACAGTGGTGTGAATGTTATAGATGATAAAGCAGCTATGCAGCGACTTCGAGATGAAGCCGAGAAAGCTAAGATCGAACTATCTACAACCAACGAAGTAGACATTAATCTTCCGTTCTTGACAGCCGATGCCGATGGTCCGAAACACTTCGAACACAAGCTTTCTCGAGCAAAACTTGAAAGCTTAGTTGGTGAACTCATCGATAAAACAGCTATACCATGTGATAAAGCACTAAAAGACGCTAAGCTCAAAGCCAGCGATATTGATGCGGTGGTATTGGTAGGTGGTATGACTCGAATGCCAGCAGTAGTTGAAAAAGTAAAGAAAATTTTCGGTAAAGACCCAATGCAGGGTGTAAACCCCGACGAAGTGGTGGCCATTGGTGCTGCAATCCAGGGTGGCGTGTTGCAGGGAGATGTCAAAGATGTGCTGCTACTCGACGTAACACCACTATCTCTTGGTATTGAAACACTCGGTGGAGTGGCAACGAAACTTATCGAGCGAAACACTACCATTCCAAGTAGTAAGAGCGAAGTATTTAGCACGGCTGCGGATAATCAGAATCAAGTAGAAATCCATGTTGTACAGGGTGAGCGTGAATTTGTGAACGACAATAAGAGTCTTGGACGATTCGTGCTTGATGGAATTCCACCAGCACCACGTGGTGTTCCACAGATCGAGGTCACCTTTAACCTCGATGCCAACGGAATCTTAAACGTATCGGCTAAGGATAAGGGATCTGGTAAAGAGCAGAGCATTACGATTCAGGGCAGTAGCGGTCTAAGCAAAGAAGAAGTCGAGAAAATGGCTAAAGAAGCCGAAGCGCATGCCGAGGAAGATAAAAAGAAACGAGAATCTATCGATGCTCGTAATCAACTCGACAGTGCAATTTACCAAGCAGAAAAGATGAAGTCAGATAATAAAGACAAGATTTCTGAAGAAGATGTAAAGAAAATCGATGAAGCGGTAGAAACAGCCAAGAAGACAGTGGCTGACGAAAAAGCCGATAAAGAGGCGATCGAAAAAGCAGCAAAAGATTTGACAGAGGCAATTATGCCAATTGGTGCCAAAATGTACGAAGATGCCGCAAAAGAAGAATCTAAATCAGAAGCAGATGACGATAAAGCCGACAAAAAAGACGAACCAGTAGAAGGCGAAGTCGTCGAAGAAGACAAGAAATAGTCATTACATATACAATTGCCAGGTTATCGTTGAATGACGTGGCCTGGCGGTTTATTGGTTCGCAGTCCATAGTTTAAACTGTTAAAATATGTCTATGAAACAACCAGAAAATATCAAAATAATTTCACGAATATACGCTTGGGTGCTGTCTGTTGGCGGTGTCTTAGGTTTGATTGCCATGACGTGGCAGGCGAGCGAGCGGATACATATGCTTAAAAATCCAGGGATTGCGCTTAATTGTAATCTAAATCCCGTTGTCGACTGCGGTGGAGTACTTGGAAATAAATTGGCTGCAGTGCTTGGATTTCCAAACGCATTCTTAGGTATGATATTTTTTGCCATTTTGGCAACCAGTGGTTTGATGCTGCTTTCTGGTGGAACGTTTCAGAGATGGTATCGTCATTTCGTAATGATAGTCGCTACAATTTTAATGTTGTTTAGCGTGTGGTTCTTTGGAGTTAGCCTATATATACTAGGAAAGATTTGTATTTTCTGTGTAGTAGGCTGGGTCGTGAGCGTACCAATATTTTGGTATAGCTTCATATACTATTTACAGAATTGCACAAAAAAATTAAATGATTCTGCACAAAAGTTTACAAATTTTATATCTCGACATCATATAGATATCGTCGTAGTGACGTACGCAATTATGGTGGTTTTATTTTTGACAAGATTTAGGGAGTACTATTTTGGCTAAGCGTGATTACTACGAAGTACTCGGTATTGGCAAATCTGCCAGCGATGACGAGATTAAAAAGGCATTTCGCAAGAAGGCAATAGAACATCACCCCGATAAAGCGGGTGGCGATGAAACAAAGTTCAAAGAAATTAATGAAGCATACGAAGTGCTTAAAGACGAACGTAAACGGCAGCGTTACGATCAATTCGGTCATGCCGGTGTTGGCAGCAGTGCTGCAAGTGATGGCCCAGGCGGAAATCCTTATGGTGGATTCGGCGGCGGCCAGAACGTTAATTTTGATTTTGGCGACCTTGGACTCGGTGATATTTTTGGTAGCTTTTTTGGCGGTCAAGGATTTGGCGGTGGCGGACGTAGTCAAAGCGCCCGTGGGCGAGACGTTGAGACTACTGTAGACCTATCTTTTGAAGAGGGCGTCTTTGGTGTTGAGCATAAGTTAAAGGTAAATTTACAAGATACCTGTGAGCACTGTAAGGGCACAACTGCGGAACCGGGTTACGAACTTAAAAATTGTGATACCTGTAAGGGAAGTGGTCAAACTGTTCGGGTGACTCGCACTGTTTTTGGTGATATTCAACAGGCAACCGTATGCAATACGTGTAAAGGAACGGGTAAGGTTCCTGAAAAAATCTGTAGCGTCTGTCATGGTAAGGGGACGCAACAAAAAGCTCAAACTATTACACTCAAGATTCCGGCGGGCATCGATGATGGCGCGACCATTCGGCTGCGAGAACAAGGAGAAGCCGTCGCCAATGGGCCAAAGGGTGATTTGTATGTGCATATTAGGGTTAAGCCGCACAAGCGTTTTACGCGAGAAGGTGACTTAATATTGAGTGAAGCTCATGTTTCGATGATCGATGCCGCATTGGGCACTGAAATTGACGTCGATACTGTTGACGGAAAAGTGCGCATGAAAGTGCCAGCTGGTACCCAAAGTGGCACCGACTTCAAGTTGTCTGGTCACGGTGTCCCTCATCTGAAAGGATCGGGACGCGGCGCCCATATTATTACGCTCATAGTGGATACACCAACAAAGCTAAGCAAGCATCAGCAAGAATTGCTAGCTGAATTTAAAAAGTCTCATAAGCGCGGATTATTTGGCTAGTATTTTTGGTCAGTTAAAGTCCGCCGCGTAGCAATCCACCCCATTCAACAACCGTGAATCCTTTGCGTTGTGGTGCAAGAAATTTCTGAGTCTTCAGAGAAACCGGTTTATCGAGTCCTTCAAAATCAAGGAACGTACGAATAACTGTATTCGGCCGTGGTGTGATTGAAAGTGGAGCAAGAACGTTCAGCTGAGAATTATTGAACCACGTTAAACGAACGTAAGGCGACGTAGGTAGTTTGGGTTGCCAGAAGGCCATAAACTCTTCTATTTCACGACCTTGCAGACCCTGGGACTTAAGCTGATTTCGAATTGTTTGCGGAGCATCTTTGCTCGCTACAATTGTTCCGCTTGTTATGTCTGGGTAGGCTCCATGTCCATAGCCCTCCCAATATAATGATCCATATTTTTTACCACTATACGTAAGGTCTCCGTTTGGTTGAGCCAACACATTTTTCCATCCACCATTTGGATATTGTGGCTCAGAGATCACTACATCAGCACCAACGCTGACGTTTACGAGCGTGTCTTTTTGAGGGTATAGGTAGATTACCGGTTTACCGCAGCCACCTTGCGCAAAGAACGAATCGCTGAGCATGACAACAAAATCTCCAAAATTATTCTCAATTATGAAGTAGGCGTGCTTATTAGAAAATTCATCCACAGTAAGATTTTTGTAAGTTGCATTGTCTATAGTGCTTTCACCATTCTTATAGTCATTCTCGTATATTTCTTTTACGAGCGGATCTGTATTCGGAAGTTGATAAACTGTTTGTCCGCCTGGTGTTTTTCCAACAATTATGAGATCAGCTTTTTTAGCTTTTGCAGCCGAGTAATTATTAGCAGATCCACAGCCACCACCACCTGTTCGATAGGTGTCTTTCGTTGCATCACCTTTTGTCCAGGTTATCTTCTCGGCAGCTTTCGAGTTTGTCGCATTTATTTCACCACTTAATTTGTAATTGTAGTCTATTGTTTTACCGAATCGTGCAACGATCGTTTTTGAAAAGTACGTTCCTTTGTCTTCGTTTATGGAATAGTACGTTTTATTATTTTGCGTAGCGAGTGTATGTCCAGTTTTTGCTGGTTTGTTCTCTGCACCATTTTCTCCATATTGTAAAAATGCCAATTGAGGGACTCCGTCACCTTCCAGTTTTTGACCTTTGATCGTCGGATTAACATCACCGTTCAATTCAGAAAGCGTCGTAGAAGAGGAGGCACTTACATCCAAAAGGGTACTATCTTTGACGCCATCCTTGATATAGCCATCTGCGTACACTATCTCGTAAGTAGCATTATTTTTTACTAGAATTATATCTGATGTACCTGGACCTAGAGATGGACGATAGCCGATAATCTCTTTATTATCTTTCGTTTTTCCAATTTGGTACGCAGCTGTAGATGTAGATCGGCCATTTTTACAATATTCACCTTCTTCTGTACAAAGCTCGTCTTTAAAAATGGTCAAATCTTTAATTTCTTTCGGTTCAGCATAGTATGTATTGCCATTCACCACGATATCATCTGCCGATACCGTAGGATTAGACGGGTCGGTAACTTTACTTGAAGATGGATTTGAGTCTTTTGATTGCGTAAAGAGCAGTATGCCACCAACGAGTACTGCTACAGTCAATACGATAATAAGTATGATAATTTTTTTCTTTGATTTCTTAGTTTTAGGCACCGTAGATGGGCTACTTGTCGATTGCTGTACGGTACTTACATGAGTCGGTGGTTCACTGAAGGTTGGTTGCTGAGAGGTCTGAACTATCGGAGGTTGCTCTGGCGTAACAATGTTACTTTGTTCATTATCTGCATCGTTTGAGTTCATAGCTTATCCTTAAAGATTAAAAAATTACTTTAAGCATAACCTAGAAAGAATTAAATAGTAAATAGTAATGCGATGAGTTACTCTGGTCGATAGCTGCCTAGTGCTTGGTGTTGAAGACGTTTATGCTCCATCATCTTTCGATCGGCATGGCTAATGACATCTTGAAATGTCCTATGAGTCTGTGGTTTGAATTCTACCGCTCCTACCGATATGCCAAGACCAAGATTACCCATTCCCGTGCGTTCTACGTGGTTATCAAAAAGTTCTAGAGTTCTATCGACAACAATCTGCGCACGCTCTAATGGCGTATGCCAGTTTTCAGGCTCATCTTTTGGGCTCGCATCGATTAATCCTAAAAATTCATCTCCACCTATCCGTGCAAACACATCAGTATTTCTTTTTTTGTATCGCAGGATGTCCGCTACTGTAGCAAGTAGAATATCACCCTGATCGTGACCAAAAAGATCATTTGCGCGTTTAAAGTTTGTAAGATCATAAAAAATAGCAACAAATGGCTTCTGGCGATTTACGAGATCATTACCTATGAGATCGATTCCACGACGGTTGTATAAATTTGTAAGATCATCATGATTAGCATCTTGCATAGTACGTTCCAGTGCAAGATCCGATAAAATCAACGATCCAAAAAGTCGTCCAGTAATCTCACCAGACATGCGGCTCATGTCGTATATCGTCTGTTCAGTTGCATTTGGGAAAATGCGACGTGTAGATGGTTCACTATTGTGTGACATAAAAAAATTCCTTGGGCGAGCCCAAGGAATTGAGAAGTACTCAGATTGCCGTGGGTTCGCTATTAGCTCCACATATTTCAAGCGACCAGATTACGAAATATGTATCATTGCTGACATTAGTTTATCTAATAAAGGTATATTACAAGATAAAATAAGTATTGTCAATATCTACAAGACTTACTGACTTCGAACTTCAGTCAATGCGTCCTGGTAGGTTTTTACGGTAATACCACTAGTTTGTATTGTTTCGAGATGTTGTGCAAACACGTTAGTGTAGCTATCGTATGGCCCGGGGTTGCTTGCAACTCGGTGGTACACAAGAATCAACCAAGTATTATCGGCTTTTGCTTGTTCGATCCAGATCTTTATTTGATTTGCAGAGGTCGTATCGAGTACATTCTGCACGCGAAGCCTGTATATATCAAGGTTATCTTTGCTATTGTAACCTTCGTCAACGGTTCGATGAGATTGGTAGTAATTATCGATTACGTTATTTACACTTGCATTGTAATCACCATAAGGTGAAGCAAAGTTGAGCACGGGTTGCCCAATAATACTTTCCAAGTATTGCTTAGAATGCTGGAGTTCGTAATTTAGGTTTGCAGTATCTAACGTGGTCAAAAACGGGTGCGTCACCGTATGAGAGCAGATTTCATGGCCGCTATTTTTAAACTTCAGAATATCGGCGACTGCCTGCGAGTTGCCTTCAATAAAAGTGGTGGCATAGCATTGTGTTGTTTTAAATCCGTATTGGTTCAGTAGTGGCAGAGCGGTGTTAACGTTGTCCTCGTGTCCGTCATCAAAAGTCATAGTCAAGAGCGGTCGACTAAAGCCTGTAGGCTGGTAGGGAGCGATACTGTAGTCGTCGGTTTGCAGGTATCCGTTCTGATTTATGTACATAAAAACCGATACACTAACAGCATCCGCTGGCACACTAAAGGTGTCAGAGTATTGTTGCCAATTAGCTGTTCCATTTGGCTGTGCGGCAGGCATACCAAAGTATTGCTCAGTGCCGTCTGCTCGGATGAACATTGCTACAGGATGAGGAATAACATTAGTTTTGTACCAGGCATTAAATCGGTATTGCTTACCTGGAGTAAGTGTTTTTATAGGATCGAAGAACCATTTTGCATCACCGCTAGAGTAGTTACTCACAGAGACTTTTACGCTTTTACTGCCAGTATGGCCGTCATTTGTAATATATTGGAATGAAGGTGTATTAGTACCCCATGAGCTGCTCTGCCAATTAGAAGGCGATGCTGAACCAATCTCGAGAGAGCCATTTGGAACCGTAGAATCTGGGGTGGGTACTATAGGTGTTGCCACTTGCATGTAAGCATCGTCAATGCTTAATGAACCAACTTGATCGATAAGATGAAAGACGGTAGTTTTGACGGCATTACTTGGAACGGTGAATGTTGTTTGGTACTGACTCCAGGTGGTTGCAATGGGGGCGCTCGGTTGTTCTATGTAGGTATAGGCGCCATTTGCATCAATACTTGCCACTACGATGCGTGTTGGAACTGTAGATTTGTAGTAGTCACGGAATAAGTATGATTTATTTCCCACGACATTTACTGGCTCGAAATACCACTTTGCATCACCATCGGTGTGGCTCGTCATTTGCGTAGTAATACTTCTATTTCCGGTTCTACCAGTTTGATCATAATTGAAGGTAGCAGTATTTGCTCCCCACTTATTCGAAAGCCAATTGTTAGGTTTTAGGTTATTTGCAGGGTCGATAATTTCTACAGATGGATTTGCTACTATATTTTCGTTATCTATAGGTGGGGTCACTTGGTTATTTACTGTTACTGAAATTGGACTTGAAGTTGTGCTGAGTCCATTGTTACTTCTTGCAGTCGCGCTAATGGTATGAGTACCATTTGCTGTAGTAGTAGTGTCCCACGATGCTTCGTAGGGTGCGGAAACATCTTCCGGTCCAACATTTATCCCATCCACTTTAAACTGGACCCCCGCTACTGAAGACCCACTGCTAGCAGCCGTTGCAGTAATGTTTTGCGTACCACTGACCGTAGTATTTGCGGTTGGTGCAGTAATGTTTACGGTCGGCGCAACAGGAGTTACGATGGTATTATTTACCGTAACGTTCACACTCGAAGAAGTCGTACTGATTCCATTGTTACTTCTTGCGACCGCTGTCAATACATGACTTGCATTTGTTGCAGTGGTTGTATTCCATGAAGTTGTATATGGGGCGACGGTATCTTCTGGTCCAACATTTACCCCATCTACTTTAAACTGGACCCCGGCTACTGAAGACCCACTGCTAGCAGCCGTTGCAGTAATGGTTTGCGTTCCGCTGATTGTAGCATTTGCGACAGGCGAAGTAATACTCACGGTCGGTGCGACTGGTGTCGTTGCGGTAGCGAGCCCAAAAAATGTGTCATCAGTCTGAAGATACCCGACTTTATTTATAACGTGAAATACTGATGCGCTCGCTGCATTTGCAGGCATCGTGATATTCGCCGACGCAACCGCCCAGGCAGTTGCTGATCTAGGAGCTGTTTTAAGCCATTGGTAGCTTATTTTTCC
>CAYMTU010000002.1:21833-34211 GCA_964393455.1 uncultured Candidatus Saccharibacteria bacterium | reverse complement strand
ATAAATATGCACTTTGCACTCAAACCTGAGAATGTGGAAATATTTATGCATTATAAAAGTTTCTACTTTAATGCAAAGTACCTAGCACTGCCGACTTCTTGAACATTTTGAGCTCAAGCTATCCGTTACTCTAGCGATGCGTAGCACCGTCTTTAGGGGGATAGGCCTAAAGAAAAATGCATAAGGGTTTCACCATTATGCATTTATTCCTGATGCCGAAAGGGGTTTACCCTTTTTCTTCTACGGCTTCGGGTTTGTGTTGGGTGAAGTAATTAATTTCGTTTACGATATCAAGGAGCGCTTGGGCACGAACTTTTTCGTCGTCAATTTCTTTGGCAGCACCATACGCAGACTGAATCAGGCTTTGGTTATCAGAAGCCTGGATTAGCATCATGGTTGTGCGGAATTTTTCCTCAGGTGTTTGATCTAGTTGGCTGAGTAGAGGTGATAGATTTTGTAACGCCTCTTTTTTTATACTTAACAGATCATCTCCCTCTGGAGTGACGCTAGCAGTTATGTCATCCAGCGATGGAGACGTTGGTGTTGGAGAAATTGTCTGAGGAGTAATGGGGTCTACGGTGGGTGCTGAAGTTACTGGAGCTGGAGTGGTTGTTGGAGTTTCTAGGGTTGATAGATTAAAGCTATCTGTTGATACCGGCTCGGTCGGTGTAACGGTATCTGTGGTTAGAGGAGTGGTGTTGATTGCTGGCTCTGGCGCAGTTGTTTGTGGCTCAGCAGTCACCAATGGTGCTGATGCGCTAGCTACTGGCTCTGGCGTAATTGCCGGACTTTGTGTTTGTTGACTTTGGTCGTTTTGATCGAACATGCTCCACCCCCTGTTAGCTAATATGTACTTAAAAGTACTATAGCATAAGTGGAATATGGTTTGAAGTATTTGTAGAAGTTTTTTGTTTTGCATTAAATAGTATACTTAAGTTACATAAACGAAAGAGGTACCAATAATGCTTGATGATCTAAAATACATTCATGACAAAGATGCACAAGATGCTCTAGGAATAGCCAGCAAACAACCAGATCAGTTGCTGCATCAATTTGACATTACCTGGCAATCCGAACCATTTCAATTTGAAAACATAGTCTATGCCGGAATGGGAGGATCTTCTCTGGCAGCTGCATTAAGTTTATCTTGGCCTGGCTACCGTGTACCTTTTGAGATTTGTCGTCAATATAATATTCCTGGCTACGTTTCCGACAAAACACTATTTATTGCGTCGAGCTATTCGGGAAATACTGAAGAAACGCTTTCAGCTATCGCGCAAGCGGAACAAAAAAACGCCACTATTATAGTGATTGCAGGTGGTGGCGAACTTCAGAGGATTGCTGAAGAAAAAGGATTTGAGTTTATTCTTATGCCAAAAGCAGAACAGCCACGATACGCAGTTCTTTATAATTTGAGCGCACTCTATCAATTGTTTTCTAAAACAGATTTACTATGTGAGGCAGTTCCATCTTCGCATCTACAGCAAGTTACAGAATTTTTAAATAGTCATATCAGTAATTTAATCCCAACAGTGCAAACCAGTAGTAATCCAGCGAAAAAATTAGCTCAAGAAATTATGGGTAAAAGTGCTGTCGTGTACTCTGGCCCTTTTTTGGCACCCGCTGCCTACAAATGGAAAATAAGTTTTAATGAAAATGCTAAGAACGTAGCTTGGCAGGGCACCTTGCCTGAGTTTAGTCACAACGAGTTTATTGGCTGGAGTTCTCATCCTACAAACAAACCATATGCAATCATAGACCTACAGTCTTCTTATGAGCATTCACAAATCAAGAAACGCTTTGAAGTTAGTGAACGGCTACTTTCTGGCAAGAGACCACATCCAAATGATATCCATGCAGAAGGTAACACACCGCTCGAGCAGCTGCTTTGGACTGTAGTTATGGGTGACTTCACGACCATCTACCTAGGGTTGCTAAATGGTGTTAACCCAACACCGGTAGATCTGGTCGAAAAAATGAAGAAAGAGCTTGTGTAACACAGGGAATAGAAGTGTTTGATTATGGATACGCTGCATGGTCGAAATGGTATAAAAAAGCTCGGTACAATACTATCCGTATGGGCGCATCCGGATGATGAAACATTCTCTTGTGCGGGTATTATGGCTCAGGCAATAAAAAACAACCAAAAAGTAGTATGTATTACGGCCACAAAGGGAGAGAAAGGTACCCAAGATACCAGCAAGTGGCCCGCAGAAACGTTAGCTGCCGTTCGAACGCAAGAGCTCAAGGAAGCGCTGCGTATTATAGGCGTCAAAGAGCATCACTGGCTAGATTACCATGATGGTGCATGCCAGTATCAGGATGATGATAGCGCAGCTGGTAAGATCGCAACCTACATTCAGAAATATAATCCAGATACGGTTTTGACCTTTGGCCCAGAAGGTCTTACGGGTCATCCGGATCATCAATCGGTGTCACGATGGGTCTCACGAGCGATTGAACTATCTGATAGCAATCCAGCGTTGTACCATGCAGTAGTAGCACAAGAACAGTACGATAGATACTTGAAAAAAGCAGACGAAGCACTAGGTATTTTTTATAATATTAAGACCCCGCCGATTAGACCATTGTCTGCATGCGATCTGTCTTTTTTATGCGACGCTGCTGAAATGTGTACATTAAAACGATCAGCAATAGCAGCAATGCCCTCGCAGACTGAAGCAATGTTTACTATATTTGGCGAAGAGTTTGTAGAAAGTGCCTTTATGACCGAAGCATTTATAAGGGGTACTTAAATTGGTTTATCTTTAAATCCAAGCAAGTAACCGATATACGATACTGCAAAGTGCATACAAAAATAGATTAGTACGACAAAAATGTAATCGATAGCATTAAGCCGTACAAAAGGTAGGCTGAACAGTATTGCTCCAATTACATAGTCGACCTGATCGAAAATAATCCAACTATTGCCCGAAGCAATGCCCAATTGGCGTTTAAAAAAACTTTCAATTGCATCACCTAGCAATGCGCCGAATCCCAGGGAAATGCCGATTATAAAGTGCGATAACGTATTGCCTGTATCTGTTCCAAGGTAAGGATACAATAACCAGGCGCAAATTCCTCCAGCAATACTACCGGTAACTAGGCCACGCCAAGTTTTGTTTTTGCCAAAGAGTCGGTGTCCACGAATAGTCATACCAAAATCTAGTGGCGACTTCCATTTATTTATTCCAGGGATCTTGTTTACTAGTGGAGGTGTAGCATTTGCGATTCCAGCTGGTAGAAAAAACAAGAGCGCAAAAATTACATTATTCATTTTTTATCTTTAACTTAATTCTTCTTAAGTTTAGCACATTAACGGTAGCATTGCTGCACTGCAATGCATCTAGAATGAGGTACTTTAGAGTAGTTGATGAATAGCTATTTGTTATAAATGCTATAATTTTTGACTGATTTTGTTCAATCGTCCAAACGCAGTAAAGGTACTTGTCACCGCTATAAAAACTAACGCATACCGTAGGTTATTCGTCAGTAATCCTACGACTAAAACAAACATGCGGATTTCAAAACGCATTAATCCATCAGAAAAAAGGCGATTAATTTCGTTTGCAGTCAACTTACCTCCAGCAACGGCAGTCTCTCCCTTTGCCTTAACGTAGCTCACTACAAGTGAAGCACCACAAGCAGCCACTGCCCACGGTGCCCACGACTGATAGCCGCTTGCCACCAAAGCACTGGCTGCACCAGTGTACAGAAGTACCTCTTTCATTCTGTCGGTCGAAGCATCAAGTAGCATACCTTGGTTTCCAGCTGTTTTTTGTAAACGTGCCAGAGCACCGTCGAGCGTATCGAATAAACCAAAAAATACCAGTAAACCTGCTGCAATATAATTTTGTTGCTGGGCAATAAGCCAAGCTATCGGAATGTGTGTAACAAGACCTACGTAGGTTATGACGTTAGCCGACAGCTTACCGCCAGTCATTTTATTTAGAGCGACTGCGATATTATGCACCACTAGCTTTATTGAATTTCGAATAGTATCGAGTAATGTATTGAGTAGATCCACTCTATGCATTATAGCGCAGGTTAGTTCTATTTTGTGTTAGTCCCGTATAATAGGCCTATGAAACAATCACGATTACTAAGAGTTTTATTGCTTTCAAGCTTTTTTAGCATTCTATTTTTTATTATGCGCGTACTCAATCAACGTGATCTCGAGTATTGGTACCTAAATTGGAATTTAGTGCTTGCTTGGTTGCCGCTACTTTTCTCAGTAATCTTGGTCGGACGGCTGCGTAGGAGTGGTTGGTCGACCTGGCAGAATATCGTACTAACAGTACTTTGGCTAGGCTTTTTACCAAACAGCTTCTATATTATGACCGATTTTATTCATCTGCAGCACACGCTCAACGCTACACTGCTATATGATGTTGTACTCATACTCTCGTTTACCTTGAATGGGCTACTTCTGGGCTACATTAGTACGTTTATGGTTCACAATGAAATAAAAAAGCGATATAGCACAAATGTAACCAACGCGATTATTGGTGGAGTTTTCTTAGCCTGTAGTTTTGCGATATATCTAGGAAGATACTTACGATGGAATACCTGGGACGTTATAATCAATCCTGCGGGATTACTGTTTGATGTATCTGATAGATTTATCAACCCGGGAGCGCACGGACAAACGTTTAGTACAACGGCGTTGTTCTTTGTATTCATAACAGGTACGTACTATATAGCTCGAGAGCTGGCTGCAATTATGCAGCTAAAAAAGCCAGTAAAAGCCAAGAAAAAGTAAGTTTATTCTATGGCTTAGCTCTATTCTTTGGTTGATGAACGAATTCCAACGTATAATAGACTGTAATGCAAACGTTAGCCAATCAAATTGCCGAAATTGTAGACTCACTTTATGCTCATAAAATCGAGATTATACTTACACGCCCAGACCCCCAATTTGGTGATTATGCAACGAGCGTTGCATTGCAGTTAAGTAAAGAACTTTCCAAGAACCCTCGTGAAATTGCTGAACAGATTGCTCTAGCATTAAGAAATCAAGCAACAGATGTTTTAGCCGATGTTACGGTTGCAGGTCCAGGGTTTATTAACCTCCGTTTGAACGATAACGCGCTCTTGCAATCATTATCTTTCGATGCATTGACCTCTAGAAAAGGTGAATCAATTGTTATCGAGACAAACAATCCAAATCCTTTTAAGGCCATGCATATCGGCCATGCATTTAACGCAATTTTGGGTGATACGATTGCGAATCTTATCGAAGAAAGTAGTGCCGATATTCATCGGGTTAGCTACCATGGAGATGTCGGCTCGCATGTTGGAAAAAGCATGTACAGCTTGCTCAGCTATGTCGATGGAGACATCAAAAAACTAGAAACTATACCAAAAAACGAACGTAATGCATTTATGTCTAAGATGTATGCAGAGGGCGCAAGGGCATACAAAGAAAATGAGCAAGCCAAAAAAGAGATAGACGAACTTGCTAAGCAATCGTTTACGAGAGAAGATCCACTGTACAGCGACGTGTACGACATTTGTAAAGCATGGAGCTTTGAACAAATTGATGAAATAGTTGCAAGGCTTGGAAATAAGCCAATAGAAAAGCGGTTCTTAGAGAGTGAAGCCGATAAACGTGGTGTGCCAATTGTTCGTTCAAATGTTCCAAAAGTTTTTCAAGAGAGTGACGGTGCGCTCATTTTCCCTGGAAGTAAATTTGGCTCTTATGACAACGTATTCGTTAGTGCCCGAGGCCTAGGGCTTTACGGAGCTAGAGATCTCGGACTCATGCAGTTAAAAGATGAATACTGTCATCCGGTAAAGAGCTACATCGTTACTGCCGAAGAGCAGCGAGCGTACTTTAATGGTGTTCTTGCTGCAGCTGATTTGTGTTTTCCTGAAATGATTGGGGTGACGGTTAATATTTCGACTGGAACGGTAAAGCTACCAACGGGAAAAATGAGCTCTCGGTCTGGAGACGTTGTCGAGATATCGTGGTTATTTGATCAGGTTGCAGAAGCAATTCGTGCTAGAGGTGGTGTTGTCGAAGATAAGTTTGTGTCGGGAGTACTGCGCTACCAGTTTCTTAAAGTAAGAATTGGCCAGGATGTTGTCTTCGATATAAACGATGCGGCAAGTATCGATGGCAATAGTGGGCCATATTTGCAGTATGCTCATGCACGCGCTCGCAGCATTATGCAAAAATCGATCGTAAAAATGAAAGATTCCATTGACGCACTCGAGGCAGATGAAAGGCTACTTATCCGTAAATTAACAGAGTACCCCGAAGTACTCTCTAGGGCTACTGCCGAACTCGCACCGCATCTTATTTGCACGTATCTATATGAAACCGCGCAACAGTTTAATAGATTTTATGAGAATAACCGGGTGATAAACGATCCACGCGAAGCTGAACGGCTCTTTATAGTATCTACCTATGCAGAAGTTTTGAAATCGGGACTTACTCTTTTGGGCATTCATGCACCTGAGAAAATGTAATGAGCGATGTGGTCAATCAAATACAAACCGAACTACGTTCAGTAGCCAGTAAAAAACGTGCCGAGGCATCGAAATGGTATTTTAAGCCAGAACCAGGAGTAGTAGATGTATTCTTAGGTGTTACGGTGCCTAACCAGCGTTTGATTGCCAAAAAATACTATAGAAATAGCAGCATTACAGAGGTCGAAAAGTTGCTTCATTCTGATGTTCATGAAGAGCGATTAACGGCACTCATTATGTGGGTTTTACAGTATAAAAAGGCGAACGAGCAAAATAAAAAGGTACTCTTTGATTTATATTTAGAAAATACCAAATGGATAAATAATTGGGACCTCGTAGATACCTCTGCCCGCGATATTGTAGGTGAATACCTTTTTACTAGAGACCGTTCGATTCTGACAGAACTCTCTCGCAGTAGTGATGTTTGGGAGCGAAGAATCGCCATAATCTCGACGAGTTATTTTATTCAGTGTAATGATTTTGAATGGACTCTTCTGTTAGCTGAACACTATGTAAATGATACTCACCACTACATACACAAAGCAACCGGCTGGATGCTTCGTGAAGTAGGCAAACGTGACCAAAAGGTACTAAAAAGATTTCTTAACGCACATGCAGCTCATATGCCACGAACAATGCTTCGCTACGCGATAGAGAAGTTTGATACACCTACTAGACAAGCGTATTTGGCAATTAAACAAACAGCGCTACAATAACAGCATAAGGAGAAATATTTATGAAAATTAATTATCCAGCATTGTACATGATTGCCCTCAGTGTATTTATCGTGCTCGATGGGATCTGGCTAGGTTTGGTAGCAAAAAATTTGTATGCAACGCAATTGAAAGGACTCATGACCGATAATGTGAAATGGGGTGCAGCAATACTTTTCTATCTCCTATTTATAGGGATGCTTATCTATTTCGTTATTGCACCAGCACTCCAGGGTGGCTCGTTACAAATTGCCGCTACGCGGGGTGCGCTCTTTGGTCTTGCAACCTATGCCACCTATGACCTCACGAATTACGCTACTCTCAAAGGTTTTCCACTGAACATCGTAATAATCGATATGATATGGGGCACATTGCTATCGGCAAGTGTCGCGAGCATTGCCTATGTGCTGTATACCAAGTTCGTCTAACCGCAAAATAGTAGGAAAGTTATGAGCAAGCAACTAAGTGGATTTGTAGATTTCGTACGAGAGCAGGGGGTAATTGGTTTAGCTATTGGTTTAGCTATTGGTGCCGCTGCAGGAGCAACCGTTAAGGCTGTGGTAGACGGTTTCATTAACCCAATTGTTGGCTTTATTATTGGTGGAAATGATCTAGCGAAACTCACCTGGAATACTGGCTTATATCGGAGCGGTAAAGAGCTGGTTATTGCCTGGGGTTTGGTTGCAAACTCAGTAATTACGCTCCTAGCAGTAGCTGCTGTTATTTACTACATTGTGCACGGGCTTCGGTTGGATAAAATCGATCGCAAAAAAGAAGATAAAAAATAGTTCGCATTACGGTATATCTCAGATATAATTACTACCTAGGGCTACTAACCAAGCAATCCCCAGTTAACGGAGTCCAAGTATGATTAACCGAACTAATAGTTACGTAAGCCGTCAGAAGTATCTGACGGTTTTTTTATAGGAGATTACGATGCAAAAAATAGACGGCAACTTTTCAGGAAAGGATATCCTGTCTATTAGTCAGTTTACCCCCAGTGATATCCAAAAACTGTTTACCTATAGTGATGTTATTCGCAATAAGATCGAAGCTGGTGAACATATTGATGTACTTCGGGGCTACATTATGGCCAGCCTCTTTTACGAGCCATCTACCAGGACTTCATCGTCATTCGTAGCTGCCATGCAGCGACTCGGTGGAGGATTTATTCCGATTAACGATGTGCACTATAGTTCAGTTAGCAAGGGAGAAAATCTTTCTGATACGGTGAGAACGTTAGAAAACTACGCCGATGTTATTGTGCTGCGTCATCACGACAGAGGTCATGCAAAAATTGCGGCAGATGCAAGCGTTAAGCCTATTATTAATGCTGGAGATGGGATTGGCGAGCATCCCACGCAAGCGCTCCTCGATCTGTATACGATTCAACATGAGTTTGGGCATTTAGATAATCTGGAGGTGACCATGGTAGGAGATTTAAAAAATGGTCGAACGGTCCATTCGCTTGCTCAACTTTTGGCGATGTTCGGTGCGAGGTTAAACTATGTTTCACCAAAGAGCCTACAGATGCCTCGTAGCATTACTATGCAACTGGACAGTCAAGGCGTAGTCCAATCGCATGCATTGTCGCTAGATTCTGTAATTGAGACGAGCGATGTACTGTACGTAACTCGCGTTCAAAAAGAGCGGTTTGATAAGGTTGCTGAGTATAATGCGGTAAAAGACTTGTTTATACTTACTGCCAATACAATGAAAAAGGTTAAAAAGGCAGCTATTGTGATGCATCCGTTACCTCGAGTTAATGAAATTCATCCTGAAGTAGACGGTGATCGTAGAGCGGTTTACTTCTCTCAGGTTAAAAATGGTTTGTATGTTCGAATGGCCTTACTCTCGCTCGTGCTTGGGAAAGAGATCTCATAAATAAACTAGTATATAAATAAATGGAGTTACCCAATGAATGATGATGAATGGAAGCAAAAACTATCCCCAGAACAGTACGCAGTTCTAAGGCAAAAAGCCACAGAAGCTCCATTTAGCGGCGAACTACTCCATATGAAAGACGATGGTACGTATGAGTGCGGTGCATGTGGTCAGGTGATATTTCATAGCCAGGCAAAATACGATAGTACCGAGCCGGGTTTAATTGGCTGGCCTAGTTTTTCCGAAGCAGCATCAGCTGATGCAATTAAACTTGTTGACGATAACAAACTGGGAATGCGACGAATTGAGGTGCTCTGCAGTAGCTGCGGCGGTCATCTGGGGCATGTGTTTAAGGCTAGCGATTCGCCGACCGGAACGCACTATTGCATTAATTCTGCAGCACTAACATTCAAGTCAAAAGCAACGAAGTAGTAGAAGTCGCTAGTTACTTATACATTTTCGTTATATTTTGTACCCCAAGTGGCCATTTGCTTGAGGATAGGCAACAGATCTTCGCCTTTTTTTGTCAATGTATATTCAACGCGCGGTGGTTTTTCGGCAAATGTTTTTTTACTAATTACACCAAAGCATTCGAGATCGTCTAGTCGAGCTGAAAGCGTTCTGGGACTAATAGAGCAGAGTGAACTTTCTAATTCACCGAATCGCTTTGATCCACTTGCCAGGTCGCGCAGAATGAGTGGCGTCCACTTATTGCCCATAATTTTCGTGGTACGGGCAACACATCCTTCGCTAGTCTCTATCTTGTTTGGATCTAGTTTCATTTATTACTTTACAATGTATAGTAATGGCTCTATACTTAATTACTATACAAAGTATATCATAAAAGGAGTCGCATGAAAGTAGTTGTAATATTAGGATCGACAAGAGACGGGCGAATGGGTGAGCGAGTATCAAAACTTGTTATAAATGAAGCTAAAAAAATCGATGGCTGGGATGTAGAACTCGTTGATTTGGCTGACATTAATTTGCCGATGTACCATGACGCTGCATTACCGGCAATGATGAATGAAAGCTATAGCGATAAAAACGTGTCTCTATGGAGCCAGGTTGTTAAATCTGCTGATGCATATATATTTTTAACCCCAGAATACAATCACAGTATTCCGGCACCGCTTAAAAATGCAATTGATTGGCTCTACCCGGAATGGGCGAACAAAGCTGCTGGAATTGTATCGTACTCCATGGCTCCATATGGTGGTGCGAGGGCTGTAGAGCATTTGCGTAATATCCTCGCTCGCCTGGCGGTCGCAACGGTGCAAACGACGTCTTCAATTGGCTCCGTACATGAGTCTATTTCAGAAAATGGAGAATCGGTATCAGAAGGTATTGTCGCAACGCTAAATGCAGAACTTACTCAGGTCGACTCTTGGGCAAAGGCACTGAAGACCATACGATAGCCTTAAGAACTTTTACCTCCAAAGCTAACAGCGTATACTACTATCTATAATGGATAACAAAAATATGATTCCCACCAAGTTATTCTGGGTAGATCTAGAAATGACTGGGTTAGATGCGAACAAAGATGTGATTCTGGAGGTTGCTGCCGAGATAACCGACTTTAATTTTAAAACATTAGTAAGCTATGAAGCTCGTGTTAAGCATCCAAGAGAGCTTGTTGCTGGCCGTATGCAGCTGAACAACTGGTGGCAACAGTATCCTCATAATAGAGATGAGTTTTTAAAAAAAATTGAAGATGGCAAGACCATAAAAGTTGTTCAGCAAGAATTAATTGCACTTATCAATGAACAATTTGGTGCTGAGCCTGCGGTGCTAGCAGGCAATTCAATACACAGTGATCGCGCATTTATACGTGCGTACTGGCCTGAATTAGACTTGAAATTACACTATCGAATGCTTGACGTGAGTAGCTTTAAGATATTGATGCAGGGGAAGTATGGTCATGTATTTGAAAAAGACTCAAATCATCGTGCGTTTGACGACATACAGGCGTCCATTGCTGAGCTACAAGATTATCTAAACTGGTTTAAACAAAGCTGATATGGATCATAAGACAGTTGAAGAGTATGTACTGAGTATGCCAAATTCAAGGCTTGACTATCCTTTTGGTAAGGAAGTTGCCGTCTACAAAGTATTTGTACCTGATAAAACCAGCACCTCGAATTTCAATGCAGTGCAAGGCGTTAGCGAAGAACGTATTGAGTCGTACGAAAGTACGGTGAATGAAGTACCGGAGCAAGACAACGAAGCAGTGCATGAAAAGTATCGACAGAGTTCTGTCTCTGACGGAACTCAAAGTGATGCGGTTCGTGGTGACTGGAAGATGTATGCGCTCATACATGAAGGTTCAGATCCTGTCAGGATTAGCTTAAAGTGCGACCCTCAACTCGGAAAATTACTTCGTGAAAAATATGTCACCGTTATGGAGGGCTATCACTTAAATAAAAAACACTGGATCACCATTGTCTTAAGTGGTGAAATTGAATGGGAAGAAATTAAAGGGTTTATCCGTCATAGCTACGATTTAGTTATAGGCGCTAAACACGCGTATCCAGAGTAATTTGTTTATAGTAGCTATTTGGCTTCAGCACTACTGAGTAGCAAGTTTGTACCCTTGAAAGCGTCAGATAGTACTTGCTTGTCGCTTTGGGCGCTTACCGCATCGTATGAGGTTTTTAATGTATCTCTATATTTTTTTAATTTAGTAATAAGAATCTGGTTCGCAACTTCGTCGTACTGATTTGTACTTATTGCTGTTTTTAGTGATTCATCGATTTTTGCATCTTTTGAAAGACCTAATTGTTTCGCATTTACTTTCTTGCCGCTCTTTGTGATGATAGCTACCACCTGTTGCTTACTAGAAGAAACACTGAGCGAAGTATTTTGTGCTAGTGCACGAGTACTTTGACTTTTTAATGATGTTTCCGCTGCTATTATATCTGCCACACGCACAATCTCTGTTTGATCTTGGGCAAGACTGAGCAATGTCTCTGTGTTTGATGTGCCACCCCCAAGAAAAGACATGAAAAATATTCCAATTATAAATAGTACTAAGATTCCGCCACCAAAAATTAGAACACGTTGGAGCGTTGATTTGCCACTTGGCAATCCCAAGGGGCTTTTTTTTACCGGTTCACCACTATTCATTATAAAATCATATGGATTTTGTTCGGGTACCTGCTGAGGGGGAGGTGGAGCGTAGGGTTGATTGGGTTGCATGCTATTAATTTAAGCATAACTGGTGCAACCGACCAACACAACAATCATGTACTGCTCAGTGCTTATACTTTCTACTTTCTACTTTTCACTTTAAACTAATACCATGGAT
>CAYMTU010000002.1:0-21733 GCA_964393455.1 uncultured Candidatus Saccharibacteria bacterium | reverse complement strand
TGAAAAGGTCTGGACGTAACTTCAAAGGGTTAAGCCCTTTTAGTCAAGAAAAAACACCCAGCCTCATGGTTAGCCCCGAAAAACAAATCTGGCATGATTTTAGTAGTGGTAAGGGCGGTGATATGTTTAGTTTTGTTATGGAGCTAGAAGGTATTGATTTTAAAGCCGCACTAGATTTATTAGCTCGTCAAGCGGGAGTAGACCTATCGCAATATCGAACGCAAGCCAGCGGGGAAGCGAGTAAACACAAGGATCAGCTTTACAAAGCACTGGAGCTTGCCGCAAAGTTTTACCAAGTTCATCTAAGCCGCAGTAAGTCGACACTCGAGTATGTGGTTAATCAAAGAAAATTTTCCAAAAGCACAGCCACAATTTTTCGATTAGGTTACTCCCCAACGCAAGACGCCGCACTAGTTACTTTTTTACGCGGTAAAGGTTTTAGCGAATCAATTATCAAGAGTGCCGGTCTTGGTACAAAGCGTTACCGCGGATTTGGTGATATGTTTCGAGGGCGATTAATGGTTCCCCTGCAGGATAGTACAGGAAGAGTAATTGGTTTTACAGCTAGGCAGCTTGATGCAAATCCAGATGCACCAAAGTATATCAATACACCACAGAGCCCAGTGTACGACAAAAGCCGGCACGTGTTTGGACTACATCTTGCGAAAGACGATATTCGAAAGCAAGATTACGTGGTTGTCGTGGAAGGAAACTTAGATGTTATTGCCAGTCATCAAGCAGGTGTAATCAATGTCGTTGCGACAGCAGGAACCGCACTTACCGAGGCACATTTAAAAGCGCTCAGTCGATTTACTTCAGATATTCGATTAGCATTCGATCAAGACCAGGCAGGATTAAAGGCGACTGAACGAGCAATTCCAATTGCTAGCAAGGTTGGAGTTAACCTTAGTATTGTTAGCGTTCCTCAGGGCAAAGATCCGGACGAACTGATTAAAAAAGACGCTACAGTATGGCAAGATATTGTCACTAAACCGCAGTACGCAGTTGATTGGATAATGGATCGTTATCAGCAGACACTCGATCTCAGCAGTGCACAAGGAAAGAGAAATTTTAGTGACCGAGTGCTTGCAGTCATAGAAGATCTTAGTGATAGCGTAGAAAAAGATCACTATCTTCATAAAACAGCAAAGCTGTTAGGTATTAGCGTCGATGCATTGCGAACAAAAAGTAGTACTGCTGTTAAGGTTTCAAAAAAACCAGTATTTAAACATGTAAAAGAAATGCCAGTTGTTTCAAATTCAACAGCAGATCAATTAAAAGCAGAAAATAAGCTACTATCACTCGCACTTCATTTGCCCAGTTTACGAACGTACTTGGACCCATTAACACCAGAGATGTTCATGCAACCTAATGCCCAACAGCTGTTAAATTTTCTGAAAGGTACACCAGACTATAATTACAATCAATCACACAGTGATGCTCAATTGCAGGAATTATCAGAATATGGTAAAATGTTGACATTATTATTTGAAGAACTCTATCAGAATCTCGAGGTTATAGAGCTTCGTTATGAAGCCGCTCGATTGCAGATTCGTCAGATAGAAACATATGTAAAAACGAAAAAAAGCCGATTGGCAGAATCAATGAAAAATGCGAATGATGCAGAAATTGATCAGATGCTTGAGTCGGCAAAAAAATTAGATGTACTATTAAAATCAGCCAAGGAGAAAACTCGCCCATGACCGCTAAAAAGAATACACCAAAAAAAGATAAAACCCCATTAACGCCCGAGCAAGCTCGAGTGGAGCTTGTTGCTAAAGCAAAAAAAGCTGGCGAAATTAATCAAAAAGACATTACCGCTCTTTTTCCTGATACTCCCGATAATGTTGATATTTTAGATCATTTATATACGGAACTTGCAGATAGTAACATTAAAATTGTTACTGCTGCAGATCCTGCTGGTCCTGAATTTAGTGACGAATGGGTAGCAGAAGATAACGAAGAAGTCGTAGTAACTGACCAAGTCTACCTAGATGATGTAGCTGATGACTCAGTGCGTTTGTACTTGCGCGAAATTGGAAAAATACCACTTTTAAAGGCTGATGAAGAATTAGCCCTTGCCAAGCGTGTTGTTGCAGGTGACAAAGAAGCGAAAGACCAGATGGCTGAGGCGAATATGCGTCTTGTCGTAAGTATTGCCAAGCGTTACGTTGGTCGTGGACTTGACCTACTCGACCTTATACAAGAAGGTAACACTGGATTGTTACGTGCCGTAGAAAAATTTGACCCAGACAAAGGGTTCAAGTTTAGTACCTATGCTACGTGGTGGATTCGCCAAGCTATTACCCGGGCTATTGCCGATCAAGCTCGAACAATCAGAATCCCCGTACACATGGTAGAGACCATTAATAAATTGCTCCGGACACAACGCCGGCTTACGCAGGAACTCAACCGAGAGCCTACTAATGAAGAGATTGCTAAAGAGATGGAAATTGATGTTGAAAAAGTTGAACACATCATGAAAATCAAACAAGATATTAGTAGCCTTGATGCGTCAGTACGAGATGACGAAGAAGATAGTGTGCTTGGTGATTTTATTGAAGATGAAGATACCGTCAGTCCTGAAGAATCGGCTACTGGACAGCTACTTAAAGAGCACGTCAAAGATATGCTCGGTGCATTGACTGAACGCGAACAAAAGATTCTAAAACTCCGCTTTGGTCTAGAAGATGGCAAAAGTCACACACTCGAGGAGGTTGGCCAAGAATTTAACGTTACTCGCGAAAGAATTCGCCAGATTGAAGCCAAGGCATTGGCTAAGTTGCGCAAGCATAAAGACGCCAAGAAACTCCACGACTACATCAGTTAGTCACACGCTTTGGCCAAAAATCCTGCCAACAAGCAAAGCTTGTTGCACTGATTTTTTCTTGGCACCTATCGCATTTTTTTCTTCCAGTACTCACGTCGCCGTATCATATATACGGCTTGTTCCGTGCTTCGGATATAAAATGCGATATGTACTCAAGCCAAAACGTGTGAGTAGTAAATGGCTGCTCTTTCCTGAATAATGAATTATTGAAACTGAAGTAAATTAAGATTTCAAAAATAGTTAATAGTAATTAGATCAAAAGGTATAATTGTTAGTATGAAGATTATTGGATTAGCAGGAACAAACGGAAGTGGTAAGGATACGGTTGCTCATTTACTAAAAGAAAAACACGGTTACTTATTTGCCGATGCCACAACTATGCTTGGCGATGAGCTAACCCGGAGAGGATTGGCTCACGAACGCGTTAATAAAGCTGCGCTAAGCGCAGAATGGAGGCGAGAGCACGGCATGGGTGTAATTGTTGATAAAGCTGTTGAATTGTATAAGGCCGGTAACTATGAGGGCGTAATTGTTGGAAGTTTACGACATCCTGGAGAGGCAGATCGAGTTCATGCGCTCGGAGGAAAAGTAATTTGGGTAGATGCCGAACAGCAAATACGTTATGACCGAATTACAAACGCTAACCGTGGTAGGGTAGAAGATAAAAAAACTTTTGAACAATTCAGAGCAGAGGAAGATGTGGAGATGACTCAATCTGGTGATGCGGCCACCCTAAATATGGGAGCTGTAAAAGAGCGAGCCGATATATTTATAGAGAATAATGGTAATAATATTGATGCTTTCAAAGAGTATGTTGAGCAAAAATTAGGATTTTTACAGTAAATTAACAATTCGAGGGTATAATCTTTAGTAATGAACGATGCTACTTCTCGGCGAAGTGTAGATGTATTTGCAAGACAACTTGCAGATTATAAATCACGTATCGATGCAGATATAGAGCAGTACTCAAAAGAATTACAAAAAACCACATTGCAAGAATTCGGAGTACATTCTCGGGTAGCGTTTGATGCCTATTTGGCAATTTTAGGTCGGGGAGGCAAGCGCATCCGAGGAGCGCTTACGATTGCTGGTTATGAGATGGCTGGTGGCAAGAACAGCGAAATGATATTGCAGGCTGCTCGTGCTGTCGAATTAATCCATGCGTACCTTTTAGTAATTGATGACATAAACGATCGTTCGCCTGTAAGACGAAGCGGCTCGACAGCCCATCTTTTGCTATCTGAGTACTATCGCAGTAAAAATCTTGGAGTTGATGAGCTTCATTTTGGAGAATCAATTGCAATGAACGTCTCACTCGTCGGCGGTCATATTGCACAATCAATCATTGCAGAACTAGACGTAGCCCCCGATCTAGTAGTACGTGCTATGAGTGCATTAAACAAAAGTTTGGCAGTGACAGGATTTGGGCAGGTCAATGATGTTTTCAATGAAGTTTTGGGAAGTGAAGTTGATGAACGAGCTGTCATGAATGTTCTTGAGTGGAAGACGGCACACTACACCTTCCTTAGTCCTCTACAGCTCGGATTAATTTTAGCAGGGGCATCGCAATCCCAAATAGAGAGTATTAAGCCATTTGCACTGAGCGCTGGATTAGCATTTCAAATCACTGATGATAACCTGGGTGTTTTTGGTACAGAGTTCGAAAGCGGCAAACCACCACTTGATGATATTCGTGAGGGGAAAAGGACACTCCTAACGACCTATGCTCTAGAACATGGGACTGATTCCGAGATTAATTTCCTAATGCAGATGCTTGGAAACGGAGGACTGTCACAGCTCGAGTTTGAGCGAGTTAAAGACATCTTGATTGAAACTGGTGCGTTGAAGTATGCAAAACAAAAAGCAGCGCTGCACGTGAGTGCTGCACAAGAAGCACTCGATTCAAATGCTTATTTCGATCATAGCCAAACACGATTTCTTCGAAGTCTCTCTGACTTTCTCTTGACGCGTAATACGTAGCGCTCTAGGGTGTGTCGGAAAATGTTACAATAACACCTAACATGACGACAGAAAAAGATATTTTTAAACGTGGCAGTACGACGTACTATTTTAGCTCATTATTTTTCCCTAAAAGTATTAAAGAAGATGTATTTAAGCTATATAGTTTTGTACGTGTCGCAGACGACTACGTCGATGCTACTCCAGCCGAGGTGGCGAATTTTAAAAACTTACGAAAACTGTGGGAACAGTCAGTACAAGATACATCTTTTGACACCAACGTTCATAGTTCGGACGATATCAATGTACGTGTAGTCCGTAATATGGTTTTTGTTACGCGTAAGTATAATTTCAAACATGCTTGGGTGACTTCTTTTCTAGATTCGATGCAGGCAGATTTAGATAAAAAGCAGTACAAAAAAATAGAAGATACTATTTGGTACATGTATGGTTCTGCGGAGGTAATTGGACTTATGATGGCTAAAATTATGGGGATACCGGAAAAATCATTTAAGTACGCTCAAATGCAGGGTAGAGCCATGCAGTACATTAATTTTGTTCGAGACATCGCTGAGGATAACACGCTCAAGCGTCAATACTTTCCAGCTTCAGAACTGAAAAAATTTGGACTTAAAAATCTCAGTCAAAAGACAGTAGAAGCAAATAAAGCTGAGTTCTGTGCTTTTTTACGGGCTCAAATTGACCTATATAACCAATGGCAAACAGAGGCCAATAAAGGCTTTGCCTTTATTCCAAAGAGACTTCGTATTCCGCTTCAGACCGCTACAGACATGTATAACTGGACCGCACAAAAAATATATCAAAATCCAACCCTGGTATTTGATAAAAAACAGAAGCCTTCTAAGTACAGAGTTCTTTTTACAATCGTGAAGAATACTTTGTAAAAAAGCAATAAACATTGTAAAATATATAATCTATGGGAAAAAACGCAGAGATTAATCAGACAGCTTCATCGGACGTGTTGCGATACTATTTGCATGAAATTGGACAGCATCCGCTTTTAACGAAAGAACAAGAAGTGGAAATTGCCCAAACGTATAGAGCGGGTGTAGATGCATCAGAGCAGATGGAGAGTATACTCACTGAGAGTAAGAGTGACGTAACACATGTAGAGTACGCTGAGCTAGGCTTAGTTGCACTTATTGGACACAAAATTTATGGCGAAGCAATTGCTGCAGGAAAAGACGCTAAAGAATCAATGATTAACTCTAATTTGCGCTTAACGGTGTCCATCGCAAAACGTTACCAACATAACGGCGTAGAGTTACTCGATTTAATTCAGGAAGGGAATATAGGTCTGGATAGGGCTGTAGAAATGTTTGATCCAAACAAAGGGTTTAAGTTTAGTACCTATGCTACGTGGTGGATTCGCCAAGGCATAACTCGAGCAATTGCTAATCAGGGAACCACTATCCGAGTGCCAGTTCACATGACTGATAGTCTTTCTAAACTACGCGGTGTTGAACGGCTGGTCGAAGACAAGCTTGGCTATGTAGATGATGCGGTAGTTTGCGAGACACTAGAAATAAGTCCCGACAAACTTAAACAATGGCGGTCCTACCAGCGACAGAGTAATCCCGTAAGCCTAAATGAGACAATTGGTGAAGATGGCTCTGCTGAATACGGGGACATGGTCGCAGATAAAGTGTCCGAAGTGCATTTTCAAAAATCAAGCCAGCAAGTGGTTTTTGAGAAGCTTTGGGAGAATGTAGTTTTGAATAACATTCTTGATGAGAGGGAACAAAAAGTAGTTATTCTCCGCTTTGGGTTATTTGGTAACGAACCTCATACGCTAGAAGAAGTCGGTAAACAATTTAATCTCACCCGTGAGCGTATCAGACAAATCGAGAAAATATCGCTCAAAAAACTAGGGGATTCAAATCGTGGTTTTAGCGTGCAAGACTTCGCTTCATAACTAATCTCTGCGTTTCTCGCACCATAATAAATAGTAGTGCTGCAAACAGAGCATACATCCAGTCAATTATTTCCAGTGGGCCTGCGCCAAAGTACTGATTGATAGGTGAATATATAATAAACATAACACTTGCTATAGATAGTAGAATGGCGAGCCAAAGTTGCTTATTATGAAATTGGTAGCGCGTAAATAAGCCATCCTGACTTCTCCTTTGTAGAATGTTTCCAAGCTGACAAAGCACAATCGTTAGGTAGGTAAGTGCTGTTGCTTTCATATGAATCATGCTTCCATTTTGCACCGAATTTGCGACAACGTTACTTCTATCAAAGAACAGTAGGTAGTTTCCAAACGCTAGCCCACCAATTAAAATTCCACACCAAAGAAGATCGGTGATCGAACGTTTATTTAGAATATGATGATGGGGGCTTCTAGATGGTTCATGCATGAGTTCTCGGTCAGCCTTATCCCATCCAAGGGCCGCGATAGGGAAGAGTTCTGCTACGAGGTCTATCGCCAGAATTTGCATGACTGTTAATGCGAGCGGAATGCCAAATAAACTTGCAGCGGCTAAGCTAACAAGGTTTACGATTAGTTCGGCGCTGTTTGAGGTAAAACAGCTAAGCGTTCCTTTTTTAATATTCTGGAAAACAACTCTTCCTTGCTGCACTGCTCCGATAAGCGTATGAAAGCTGTCATCGAGTAATACAATATCGGCAGACTGCTTAGCTACATCAGTCCCCGTAACGCCCATTGCTACACCAATGTCTGCCCGCTTAAGAGCTGGCGCATCATTTATGCCATCGCCCGTAACTGCAACCACGCGGCCACTATCTTTAATGAGTCCCACGATTCGAAGTTTGTCCTCGGGGCTTACTCTAGAAAATATGACGCTACCAGACTGCGTGATGTCCAAAATTTGTGCATCAGTAAGTTTCTGTACCTCGTCACCGATAACAATACGAATATCTCCCTCGTCTTTTGCAAGTCCGGCTTTTAAGGCAATAGCACGTGCCGTTGTGGCGTAATCTCCGGTAATGATTGATATGGTAATGTGGGCATCATGTGCTTGCTGCATTGCCTCGGGTACTTCTTCACGTAATGGATCCAGCATCGATACCATGCCAAGATACACTAAATCTTTCTCCACCTCGTCCATAGTCAGTTTTGCAACGTCTTTTACGCGAGGCATAACTTTATAAGCATACCCAAGATTTCGCAATGCACTCTGTGCTAGCACTTCATTTTCACTAAGAATTGTGTCAGCTGATTCTTTATCGAGTGGACGGATATGTCCATGATCCCAGATGTCGCTACATTTACTTAGAATACTTTCTGGAGCTCCTTTTACGAAAACATAGGTACTCTTTCCGTCACCCCATGTTCGAATTGAGCTCATACGTTTTCGGGCTGAGTCAAATGCAAATTCCTTGAGTTCAGGGTATCTATCTTCAAGTGCCAGTGGGTCTAGCCCCGCTTTACGGGCTAAAGTAATGAGTGCTGCTTCGGTTGGGTCACCAATTGCATACCAATCAGGATGTTCGGTGTCAGGTGCATCTACGTGTGCATTACTGGCGAATACGCCTGCAACAAAAAATAGTTCAAGCTCTTTTAATTCAGATGCGCTCAGTTCAGATTCAATACGTTGCGAGGATGTATTTTGCATTATCTTGCCGTTAGCCTCGTACCCAACTCCAGTAACACCGTACGTTTTGGTACCAATCTTAAATTGTTGTACGGTCATTTGGTTTTTGGTTAATGTACCAGTTTTATCGGTACAGATAATGCTGGTAGCACCGAGCGATTCTACGGCCGAAAGTTTTTTGACGAGTGCCCGAGCTCCGGCAAGTTTTTTGGCAGCCTGTGCTAGCGTAGTGTTAATTTCTGCCGGTAAACCTTGAGGAATGATAGAGCTGGCTATACCAATCGCGAACAGAAAAGCCTCTTTGACACTGAGATCGGCATGAATTGCAATTGGCAGCAACGTTGCGCACAGAACTACAGTGCCTTGCGTGACATGTTTGGCAATGTTGTTCATTTCTCGTTGCAACGGGCTAATATCTTGAGCAGTATCTTGGCTCAGGTTCGCAATGCGTCCTAGCTCGGTGTTCATACCCGTTCCGATCACCACACCATAACCGTGTCCTGTAGCTACCGTTGTACCCATAAAGGTTAGATTATGTCGATCGCCAATAGGTACCGTTGAGGTAATAGCATGCGTGAATTTACGGCTTGGATTACTTTCGCCAGTCAATGCAAAGTCATTCGTCGAGAGTTCTGATTCTTCAACAATTCGTAGATCGGCAGGCACCGAATCGCCTTCTTCTATGTACACGATATCGCCTATGACTATCTCCGGGCTTTTAATGAGTTCTAACTTGCCACTACGCATAACCTTAGCTTCTGGTACAACCAATCGTACCAGGCTCTCCATGATTCGTTCTGCTTTGTATTCTTGCGTAAAACCAATTAAGGTATTAAATAGGACCAACGCGAATAGCACTATTGCTGTTCTACTGTCACCAAGGAATAACGAAATACATCCACTTACGAGCAAGAGCACGATCATCAGATCTTTGAATTGTCTTAGATAGCGGATTGGAAGTGGCGTAGTTTTGTTTGTTTCGAGTGAGTTTGGTCCGTATTGACTAAGGCGTGTTTTAGCTACGGCATTCTCTAAACCATCTCTCGCTGTATCGAAACGCCTAAAGATAGTAGCACTATCTTGCAGATACGCAGGAATTGACTTTTGTTTTTCAGACATTACATAAGCAGTATACCGTGATTATTTATGCAAAGTAGTACATTTCCACAATAAAGAACCTAAAAATTAGCGTAACGATTAAATCCAAGTTTTGATTGGCAGGTTAGCAGCGATGTACATGTATGCTACAGGCATGATGTAAGGGCTGTTTACTATACGCATTGACTGCGTAGCCACCTTAACGACTTCTTAACAAGTAATATGTAAAAATAGTAGTACTAAACAAGGAGTATATTTGGGAAAATTATCTAAAACACTAAAGTACGCAGCAGCTGGCAAAGCACTTGGTAGCGCAAAAAACTTCAAAATGCCTGGTAAAAAGGTTATTTTTATTGTTCTGGGTATTGTTAGTTTTTTTGGAATGCTCGTTCTTATAGCCGTTGTAGCTTTAATTATATGGATTGCTGGTCTCATTACTCCAAATACAATTACTGAAACTGCAAATAGTGTTCAAGAGGTATCTCGATCTGTTGTTCAGAATGTTAATCCGCAGCAGTTTATTGAAGCAAATGGACAAATTAATGTACAGGAGCTTGAAGAACAGATTCGGTCATTACCACCAGATCAATTGACCCAATGGGCAGGCTCATTCCGTGACCAGGTTAATCAATTATTGCGTCAGGGTGAAATAGTGCAGTCACAAGCCGATCAACTTCTTAATTTACTACCATGATGAAACATACTCCGCTCAGTGCAGAACTGCTCATAAACGTTGCCTCTCGGCGAGGGCGTGAATCGAGTGATGACATAATACGTGCATGCAAAAATAACGGCATACAACTCACGAAGATTACACGTTTAGCCCAGCCTCAGCGACTGCAGTCGGTCTTAAAAAAGATTGTTGCACGTAAGCCAAGACTTTTAATTGTGGGTAGTGGCGACGGTACGGTTAGTGATGTCGTTGATGAGCTTGCTCATACCGAAATAGAACTTGGGATTGTTCCGCTTGGGACAACAAACAATTTTGCCCGAAGTCTTGGACTGCCATTGTCGATAGATGAAGCTGTAAAACATATTGCAGTATCTAATCCTAAAAAAATAGATCTTGGGCTACTCAATGGGGATTATTTTGCTAATGTAGCTGGTGTTGGTATTTCGGCCGATATTGCAGCCACCATTCCAAATAGTCTAAAGAAACGTTATGGACGCGCAGCTTACGTCATACATGGGTTCAAAGTTCTCATGCGACACAAACCGTTTCGAGCGACTATTACTGATAAAAACGGTAAGCTGGCATTAAACATTCGGACACATCAGCTCATTGTTGCGAATGGTAAGTACCATGCAGGTACAGAAATTGCCATGGATACCGCTGTAGACAGCAGTGAATTAGTTATTTTTAAGTTAGGAGGTACATCACGCCTGAGCCTTATATGGCATATGATTGATTTTTACGTTGGTCGTCGCAGCTCAGTTACGCATACCTCCTACCTAATTGCCAAAGATATTACGATCAAGACGAATAGGACTGTCAGCATTGAGCTTGATGGGGAAGTTAAAGAGCGGACTCCGGCCGAAGTAAAGGTCAAAGCTTCTGTACTACGCGTTCGTCACTAACGAGTTTTACGCCTAGAGATACCATAGGCGACTGCCCCTAAGCTGAATGGGTATATGATGAATAACCAAATGTATGACACGAGCGAAGTTTGTTGTTGACCGTTCAAAAAGTCATACCAGGTGACTAAGCCTAAACGTGATGCGATTACATTGAGTACGATCGCACATACAAGTATGCTTACACCCATAAAAAGAATTTTTAGTAGTAGCATATTGCCACTATAGCATTTTTCAAGCGTTTCCAGCATGTTACACGCATGACAGTAAAATTTGGATATTATCCGTCTTACTATTTACTTGACCACAAGTAGTTTCAGATTAGGCTTCAGCGTATACTAGATGTATGGCGGATAAGAAACGAAAACGACTGGCAATTATAGACGGTAAAAGTGTATTTTATCGGGGTTACTACGCTATGCCAAATTTGAGTACCAAAGATGGTGTACCTACTGGTGGAGTGTATGGTTTCGCAGTTATGGCGCTAGAAGTTATAAAAAGATTGAACCCAGACTATGTATGCGTAGCGTGGGACAAGCCCAAAACCAACATACGCAAGCGACTTGAATTGTATCCAGCCTATAAAGCTGGTCGAAAACCACCTCCAGCTGATTTTTATGAGCAAATTCCGTTACTGCATGATCTACTCGATGCGTTTGGTTGGCCACTATATGAGCTCGACGATTATGAAGCAGATGACATCATGGGCGCACTTGCCACGCAAGCCACAGAACAGGGCATTGAGACCATGTTAGTGACCAGCGATATGGATATGTTGCAGCTGGTTGATGACCATGTTAATGTGTATGCGCTCAAAACTGGACTCAGCAATATAGAGCTGTTTCATCCTGAGAGTTTTGAAGATAAATACGGTATCCGCGTAGACCAGTTCTTGGATCTAAAGGCGCTCATGGGTGATAGTTCAGACAACATTCCAGGAGTGCCAGGAATTGGTAAAAAAGGTGCTGTAGATCTGCTCAAGCAATTTGGAACACTCGACGAAGTGTATGAAAATACAGCCCTCATAAAAGATAGTGTCGCCAAAAAACTTGAAGCTGGTAAAGAATCGGCCTTGATGAGCAAAAAACTAGCGTCTATATGGGTAGATGCTCCTATCAAGTTAGATCTCGAAGAAGTGGATGGCAGCAAATGTGACCCAGAAAAGATTGCCGAGCAGCTCAAAAAGTTAGAGTTCAGGACTTTACTGCGTAACCTTCCAGAGTACATGCATACTGACGAAGCAATTGCTACAAAGAGTAGCACGAAGTTACACGTTGGATCTGAACTGCATATATCAAAAGATTCCGAATTGAGTACCATCGACATTCCGAGCAGTAAGCAGTTAGTGCTACGGACAAAATGCAGCAATGATAGGCATAGAAAGCTCGAATCACTTACCTTAGGGTTTGATAATCAGACCTTAGTTCTTCAGGTTGCTTCTCTCGATCGTCAAAAATTAGTTAATTTTTTACACTCATGCTTCATGGTACATAGTAAGGTCATCGGTTACGACATTAAAGCGTCTCTCCGTGCTCTTTTATCGCTCGATATTGCTATTCCTACCGTCGAACATGATGTGCTTATTGGAGCTTTTTTAATCAATAGCGTACGACGCGAACAATCTCTATCGGAACTAGCAGCTGCAGATTTAGATATTCATTTAGACGAAGAGCAGGCAAGTGAAGCCGATGTAGATGCGGTTATTCGTGCATTGTACAAGAAGCAAGTTATGTCTCTCAATGAACTTCCTAAAGTAAAAAAGCTTGCCCGAGATATTGAATGGCCCGTTATTGCAGTGTTGGCCGATATGGAGTTTCGTGGAATCAAACTTGATACACAGTACCTTCGGCTCATGTCTACCCAGGTAGATGAGCTAATGGGTAACCTTGAACAACAAATTTATAGTTTTGCTGATCAAGAATTTAATATAGCCAGTCCTGCACAATTAGCCGATGTTTTGTTCAATACGCTTAAACTCGACACCACTGGGATAAAGAAAGGCAAGACAGCTTACTCTACTGCTGCGAGCGAACTAGATAAGCTTCGTGGGCAACATCCTATTATTGATATGATTACGCAATATCGCGAGGTCGCAAAACTAAAGAATACATACATTGATACGCTTCCAAAGCAGGTAGATGATTATTCTCGTGTTCACACTAGTTTTAACCTGACAATTGCTCAAACAGGTCGACTCAGTAGTACTGATCCTAATTTACAAAACATTCCAGTTCGAACAGAACTTGGTAAACGAATACGGACAGCATTTATTGCTGAAGAAGGAAACTGCTTGGTAAGCGCCGACTACAGTCAGTTCGAATTGCGTTTGGCAGCCGTACTTGCAAAAGACCAGGATATGATAGATGTATTTAATCGTGGTGTCGATATTCATACCATGACTGCTGCACAGGTATATGGGCGAGATCCAGAAGATATTACAAAGAGCATGCGACGTGATGCAAAGGTGATTAATTTTGGCGTACTGTATGGCATGAGCCCACATGGTTTAAGTGCCGCGACAGGTATGACTTTTGCACAAAGTAAGCAATTTATTGATAAATACTTTGAGGTCAGGGGACCACTGCTGTCGTATCTAAACGGACTAAAAGAAAAGGCTCGTGAGGATGGCTTTGTAGAGACATTATTTGGTCGAAGGCGACCGATGCCAGATATACAATCTAGTAATTTTATTGTTCGCGCAGCCGCTGAACGGGCAGCGATGAATATGCCGATTCAGGGTACCGAAGCAGATCTTATGAAGATGGCCATGGTAGCAGTTCAGGATAAGCTCGATGCTTTTGTCGTCGACCTACCGACGCACAGACCCAGACAGTTACTCCAGGTGCACGATTCAATTCTTATAGAATGCCGAAATGAAGACGCTAAAAAAATAGCTAAACTTCTGAAGGAAACTATGGAACACATCTATGAACTTCCCGTAAAACTCGATGTAGATGTAACTATTGGTAACAATTGGGGTGAACTGTAATGAAGGCATTCAATGTTGGTATAAAAGGAGTGATCACCCGAAGTGACGGGGCGGTACTGTTACTTAAAAAGAATGAAGCAAAGTCATTTTGGGAAGTACCTGGAGGAAGAATTGATGGGAATGAATCTATCGAACAGACTCTGGAAAGAGAAATTCAAGAAGAATTACCAGGAAGTTCTGATATAAAAATTGATCGCATACTATGTGCTCATCGACTTCCAAAAGATATCGCTAAAGATGTATCGTTAATGCTAATTTATTACCAAGTTTCCGTTACCTTACCCGATGTAATAAAACTATCCGAAGAACATACAGACTATACCTGGATACAATCACTCGATGACTTACCGCTTGATGGTGGCACGTTTAAGGCGTTAAAAGAAATTTTCGATAAAAGGTAGTAGCGTTTATTTTAAAGTTGATAAAATTGACATAATATGCTATTATATAGATGTAAAAAGGATGTGTTATGTCACCGCGCAGACGTTTAATAATTTTCTTAACCATAGCAGTTGGATTGGTGCTACTACTTGTACTGATTTTTGGTATTGGAGGAGATAACAACCAAAAGAAAACCGATAAACCTGCTGCTAATACACCTGCGGTTTTAACTGATTACATTACTCCAGATTCTAAAATGGTTCTGACAATTGACGGTACTATTAATGGTGACGATATTCATCGATCTATTCGAATTACTGTTGACCATAACGATAGAGAGCTAGAAGTTATTCAGGGTTATCAGAACAACGTTATACAGCGAAACACGTTTATCAATAATATGAATGCGTATGATTCATTTGTGCATGCCTTGCAGCGAACTGGCTTTGGTAAGGTAAGGAAAACAAATGATACAGATATTCGTGGCGTTTGTGCAACGGGTCAACGCTACACGTTTGAAGTATACGATGATGGTAAAAACGTTTCTCGAACCTGGTCTGCGACGTGTACAAAAGGTACCTCGATGGCTATGTCCCCACAAGTCTTGGCATTATTTAAAGCACAAATAACAGGTTACGGTGAACTCACTAAAACTGTTAATCTCGCAGCTTTATAAAGTAGCGCCACTTCTGTTACGATAGCTTAATGATTAGAGCTATTATATTTGATTGTTTTGGGGTGTTAACGACCGATAAGTGGAAGGAGTTTGTGGCGACGCTTTCTGTAGATCAAGTTCAGTCCGCTATTGACCTAAATCATGCGCTTGACCGTGGTTTTATTTCTCAAACGGAGTTCTTTGAACAAATTAGTGATCTAACGGGTAGGAGTCCGGAGCATATTGAATCGGTCATTAACGCTGACATGCATAAAAATATTCAGTTAATGCACTATATTAAGGTGCTGAAAAAAACGTACAAAATCGGACTAATCAGTAATGTCTCATCAAATTGGGTTCGCGATACATTTTTAAGCCCAGAAGAAGCAGCGTTATTTGATGATATTATTTTGTCTTACGATGTCGGGCTCATTAAGCCGGAAAAAGCCATCTATGAGTTATCTGCACGTAGGCTCAAATGCGATGTACAGGAATGTTTATTCATTGATGATAGCGAAGGGCACTGCGAGGGGGCAATTCAGGCTGGAATGCAGTCGCTTATGTATAAAGACTTTGTACAATGCAAATCTTCCATTGACCAGATCACCGCCATCAGCCAGTAGAAGCCTAAAGTAGGATACTAACCAATTCGAATAACTATTCGAGATTTATTTTTAACTATCTTCTGAAGATCGAGTGTATGCATACGCAAGCTACCTGCCAGTGATGCATTATCGGCTAGAATTATGATTTGTTTTTTTTGTACAGATACGCCGACCGTTGTATTAAACCGTTCTTTAACAAACTTTTTTATTGCAGCAATTTCAGGCGGTTGCGCGTCGTCTCGTCTCGCCAGTATATCGCTCAGTGATTCACTCATAGTTGTAAGTATAGCTAATAACAGATTACAATACACGTTGTAAAAGAGGAGCACATGCCAGAATTACCAGAAGTCGAAACAGTCAGGATTGGATTGGCTCGATTATTACCCGGCAAGAAAGTTAGTACTGTCACTTTTGATACTCCCAAATCGTTCCCTAATGCAATGGCTGACGTAGAGAGTTTTTTAATCGATGCCTCAATTATTACGGTACGTCGAAGAGCAAAAGTACTTATTATTGATCTTGATACGATGTATTCATTGGTTATTCATTTAAAGATGACAGGGCAAATGGTATACGTAGGAAGTCGCCAGTCATCAGTCGCCAGTCACCAGAATGCTAGTAGTCGTGAAAAGATGAAAGTCGAAGAAGAGCGGTTTGGTGCGGGTCATCCAAACGATAGTCTCATTGCGCAGTTACCCGATACATCGACGCGGGTAATCGTTACTTTTACGGATGATTCAGTCTTGTATTTTAATGATCAGCGCAAATTTGGCTGGATGCGCCTACTGCCTACCGTAGAAATACAAAACATCGATTTCTTTAAGCGCGTAGGACCAGAGCCACTTGAAAGTGATTTTACTGCAGATGTATTTATTCAAAGGCTAATGAGGCGAAAAAAAAGTGGCATCAAGGCTGTACTGCTAGATCAGTCAGTACTTGCTGGAATTGGTAATATCTATGCCGATGAGAGTCTCTGGGCAGCACAGATTCATCCAGAGTCTAAAGTTCGTGCAGTATCTCGAAAATCTTTACGTCGTCTTCATACTGAAATAGTTCGTATCTTACTATTAGCAATCGAAAAGGGTGGCTCTACTGATAGAAATTACGTGAATGCCGAGGGGAAGAAGGGTAGCTATATTAGTTTTGCTCAAGTATTTCGAAAAGAAGGAAACCCATGTTCTCGTTGTGGAGAGAATATTATCAAGATTCGAGTTGCTGGTCGAGGAACTCACCTCTGTCCAAAATGCCAAATCGTAGATTCTTAGATGTAAAGTACTTGCAAATATATCAAAAATATGCTAAAGTATTTTTCTATGGTTGATAATAACTCTAGTAACCCAGAATCGTATCCAGGCAGTCCATTTGACGACCCACTGTATGATCCTTTTGTGCCTGAAAAGGTATTAGGGCAAACACCAGACGGAAGAGTAGGAATGCTCGTAATCGATACGGTAAATAATTATGCCGAAGCTATGTTGCCAGAAGTACATAGTGATTCACTCCGCGAGGGTGACGTATTAAAAATAAGTTTTGAAAACGAAACAGGTACAACGCTTACTGTTAAGGAAGTTGACCCCGTTTCTTTAACTTTTGGATCTGAATCACTCGATAGCCCAATTCTTAAATGCGTTGATGCTGATAATAATGACACTACTGTATTAGGTAGCTGTATTTCTGCCGCCGGTACTCTTAGAACTCCAGGTTCAATAACGATCGGTAAATACTTATCAGTATGGGCAGATAAAGAGGAAAAGATATCGGCAGAGCCGATAGCTGATTTTGCTGTTTTACGATTAGATGAAAGCGGAGAACTCTGCGAAATTGGGCCAAATGCATTGAATCAAAAAGGTGAAAAATCTAAAAACTTTCAAGATGTTGAAGCGTCATTTAATGAAATTAGAAACATGATTGAATCTAACGGCTACGATCTCGATGAAGATGATTATGAGCGCGCAGGATATCAGAAATTTTTAACATATGATAATGGAAAATTACTATTTGCCGAGAGACAAGGTTTTGGCTGTAGAGTACGGGCGCAGTATGAAATGTATGCCTATGATTCAGACAGTCAAGTTCTGAGAGGGTTACGGTCAGTACCCGAGAGAGACACAATGCAATTTGTTACCATGCAGCTTACACCAGAGCAGCTTGCGAGCACTGGATTTAGCGGAAACGATATATCTAACATGAGACATTTAGAGCCTTCCAATTTGCATAGAGCATCGCATAAAGCGCCAGCTATTGTAACGTATACGTGGCGTCACTCAGATGACGAGAATCCAACAATTACGCTCCATACCTACGGTCATGGATTGCATGAAAAGATTAAGTCTTGGCGTGCCGAGCAGGTTATTAGAGACACCCCTATAGAAGTAAATATTAATCAAAATGGTGATGAGGTTACATCACGAACGGTCAATCCAATTTACTGGGTAGACCCTGATTCGTACACTAAAGTTGGTAATGAAAATACATCAGTAACGTTAGAAGATGGGACAGTATCTGCCACTATTGGTGAATCACGACATACAGTACCGGCTAATCCGCAGGCAGAAATAGAAGCAATGGTTCAACTATTTAAAAAAGTACTACCAGCAAAAATATAAATTTTCTATTCAAGCAAAGCCACTATGACGTATCATTATTAAATGATCTATACGTTATCTGGAGGCAATAGCTATCTACTTCGAAGTAAACTAGCTACATTGGTTAATACGTTTACTGCTCAGTATGGTGATTTTGGTCTAGAAAAAATTAATGCCGAAGATTGTAGTTACTCAAAAATTCTAGAAAGTGTAACAGCCGTTCCATTTTTAGCAGAGAAGCGACTGGTTGTCATTGACTCGCCAACGGCTAACAAAGAACTATGCGACAGTATCCAAAATGTACTCAGTTCTACAAGCGATCAAGTAGATGTCGTATTCATTGAACCAAAATTTGATAAACGAAGTTCTGTGTATAAGGTACTGAAAAAGACTACTGATTTTGAAGAATTTATAGAACTTGATGAGCAGGGGCTTGCTCGGTGGGTAGTAGACTATGTCAAAAAAATGAAAGGCAATATTTCTATGGCTGATGCACGGTATCTTGTGCATCGGGCTGGTCCAGATCAGCGCAAACTAAGTAATGAGGTCGACAAGTTACTTACGTATAATGCCGTAATAAGTAAAAATTCCATTGATATACTTACCGTATTGACGCCATCGAGTACAATTTTCGATCTTCTAGATGCTGCGCTTCACGGCGATCAGGGTAAGGCAGTAGCTATGTATGACGAGCAGCGGCTACAAAAAGTAGAGCCTCAAGCAATTTTGGCACTGCTAAGTTGGCAATTAACAATTATTGCTATTGTAAAAACGGCAGGCAAGAAGTCGCCTGAAATAATCGCAAAAGAAGCCAAATTAAACCCTTTTGTTGTTCGAAAGACTATCGCGCTATCACGCTCACTTTCAGTCAAAGATATCAAGTCTATAGTTACGCGAACCCTAGAGCTAGACATTCTTTTAAAAAGTGCTTCCGTCGATCCAGATGAGGCAATGAAGAACTTGCTGTGTACGCTAGTTATGTAGCTTTAAACCCTCGTAAACGAGGGTTTAAAGTGTATTGATGTATAGAGTCTATTTCTTGGCAGCAGGCTTTTTGGTAGTAGTTTTCTTGACTGCAGGTTTCTTGGCAACAGCTTTTTTAGGTGCGGCTTTTTTAACTGTTTTAGTTGTCTTTGATCCAGCAGCTTTTGCAGCGCGTGCGAGCTGTTTCTTTTTGCGTGCAGCTTTATTCTTGTGAATAACGCCTTTTTTTACTGCTTTATCTATCTCGCTTTGAGCTTTATCTGAATTAGCACCAGTAATACTGGCATGAAAAGTTTTTATAGCCGTCCTAAGAGAACGCTTTGTTTTGCTATTTCGTGTGGCAGCTTTACTGGCAACGCGAACTCGCTTTTTTGCAGATTTGATAATTGGCATGAGCTGTTTTGATCCTTTATAAGATTATTTACATTCAAAGACAAATTATAACAGATAGACGACTCAAGAACAAGAAGATAAACGCTAGTCTTAGTATCGCTTGCATCACAGTCTGAATAAAGGCACTAAAAGAGCCCAACCTACTTGCATTAGGGTGACTATTAACACAACACAGCTGAATCGCATATTGCTACTGAAGCACCAGTGCTTTATTATGTAGACAAGCATAAGCCTATATGGTACTATTCGGCACAGAGAAATCTAAAAAATAAAAACGAGTTATAAGTATGGATCCATCAACACAACCGCAACCATATGTGCCACCAGCGCAACAACCAATCCAACAGCCACCTATTCCTCCTACCTTTGCGCCCCAGCCAGTAGTGCCACAGTCACCGCCTTCGTATCAGAATCCAGCATTTCCACCTATTATCCCACAGCAACCGTATGCACCCATGTCACCACCGGTAACTGCTACCGCTCAGCCTCCTGTGGGCAATGTTAAACACGATCTCGTTGAACAGTTACAAAAAGCTAATAACGTTCTTGTAACGGTGAATAGTAATCCCTCGGTAGATCAACTATCTGCAGCTATTGGGCTGACACTCATTCTTAATAAACTCAATAAACATGCAACTGCGGTTTATAGCGGTGAAACACCATCGACAATAGAATTTTTAAGTCCAGAAAAGACAATTGAGAAAAATACCGACAGTCTTCGAGACTTTATTATTGCGCTCGATAAAGCTAAAGCCGATAAGCTGCGCTATAAAGTAGAAGACAAGTTTGTAAAAATATTTATTACACCGTATCACACCAGTTTAAGTGAAAAAGATCTTGAATTTAGCCAAGGTGATTTTAATGTTGATGTGGTTGTTGCGCTCGGAGTTCACCAGAGGGAAGAACTTGATCAAGCAATTATTGCTCATGGTCGTATTTTGCATGATGCAGTTACGATTAGCGTTAACAATAAGCAAACTGCAGAACTCGGGGCACTTAATTGGTTTCAGGCAGATGCGAGCAGTTTATGTGAAATGGTTGTGGGTCTTATTGAGCCCTTACAGGGTGAAAAGGCATTACTAGATAGTCAGATAGCCACTGCATTTTTGACGGGAGTAGTAGCAGAGACCGAACGATTCAGTAATGCCAAGACAACACCACACACCATGAATATCTCGGCAATTCTTATGAAAGCCGGTGCAAACCAACAGTTGGTTGCTAGTAAGCTCGAAGTACCAAAACCAATTCCACAGGAAAAGACTTTCGATAGTAAAAAAATGGATGAGCTTGCTCATGAAGGCAAAGCTGCAATCCCCGAGGCAGTCCCAACGCCAAATAAAGACGGTTCCTTAGAAATTAAACACAAGGAAGATAAGCCAAGTCAACCTGCCAAGACGCTCAAAGATCTCGAGAAAGAGAATCAATCAGATTCTGATAACATCGAAGATGACCTTGCAAAAATACATATCGATGAAGAAGGTAAGCTACTCTCAGTCGATAAGCTGCATCCGGAATCATCAACTACCGCAAGCGTTCCACCTCCGACGCCACCTCTTTCTTCAAACATGATAATGACCCCTCCAGCTATGGGCGGTTCAATGAACAGTCCAGCCGAAGCTTCGGATATCGTTCCGGAGCCAGTTGCGGAGACCCCTCAAGGCGAACTAGCAGAGCATGTAAAAACAATAAATCCGCTTACTGAAGAAGAAAAAGGTAAAACACTAGAACAGATTGAAGAAGCTGTACATAGCACTCATATTGACCAAGTACCAACTGTACCCGCTACGCCAGTTACGCAACCACCCGTAAATAACATTCCTGCACCTGCACCTATGCCTATGCCTATGCCTCCGACCCCAATTCCGAGTGAAGAAGTTGCTAGGAACGCGGTTCAGCAAGCTGCAGACGCTGCCGAACCAACGCGCCTTGAACCAGAAATTGCATTGAATGCACAGCCAATCGATTTGGGGCAGCCTGACCAAGCACCAGTTGTACCAGAAGAAAATAGCGACAATATGACTAATGAAGAAGTATTTCCGCCGCAACTTATCGGTCCTGATGCTGGACCTGCACCAGATCCGACGGCTGGAGCAGTAGAGGC
>CAYMTU010000001.1:28266-40380 GCA_964393455.1 uncultured Candidatus Saccharibacteria bacterium | reverse complement strand
GCGTTTTGGTTCTGGAATAAAGTCATCCATAGCCTTAACGAGTTCCATGATTGCATCTTCGTCTTCTGCTGAACCAGCAAGAGCTTTAGTTGCAGAACCTTTGATGATAGGAGCATCTTCGTCGTAACCGTTCTTAGCAAGAAGTTCACGGATGTCCATTTCAACGAGCTCTACGAGCTCAGGATCTGCGAGGTCCATCTTGTTCATGAATACGAGAATACTTGGTACACCAACTTGTCGAGCAAGAAGAACGTGCTCACGAGTTTGTGGTAGTGGTCCATCGTTCGCACCAACAACCAAAATAGCACCATCGATTTGAGCAGCACCCGTGATCATGTTCTTCACATAGTCAGCGTGTCCTGGCATATCAACGTGGGCATAGTGTCGCTTTTCACTTTCGTACTCTTGGTGAGAAGTAGCAATGGTTATACCACGAGCTTTTTCTTCTGGTGCGTTGTCAATTTGGTCATAAGCAATAGGCTTGTTGACATCGCTAGGAAGTTTCTTAGCTAATACTGCAGTAATTGCTGCAGTTAATGTTGTTTTACCATGGTCAACGTGCCCCATAGTACCCACGTTTACGTGTGGTTTGGTTCGATCAAAGTTGTCTGCCATAAGTGGTGACTCTCCTCTTAATTAGTTTTTAGAGCTTATTATATATTTGTCTTCGCGATCCATATTTTGATTGGCCTTAAGGCATACATCAAAAAGCCCTCTCGCGAGTTACTTGAGTAGTATAGATTACTGACCGATGTTTGTAAAGTTATTGTGTAGGATTTTGGCTAGAAAATACAGTTCTGATATGAACATTAGTTTCAAGACCACAGCCAGTAGGTTTTCTTAAGAAGAATGATTTTCTTGGTCCATCGCACTGAGCGTTTACAGAAATGGTGGCCTCATCCTGGTGAATTCTATCGAGGCCATTAAGAACAGCTTCTATTGTGTAGCGCGCGGCGGCGTGGCTGGCGATGTCAGGCAATACTTTGTCGAGAATAATGCTCTCATCACATGGACATGCTTCCGGAAGTGCACCTAAGAAATAGTTGCATGTAAAAGCTACTGGTTGTGGCGATTGTAGTATTTCGGGGCTTCCCATAGGTATACCTATTTTGCGTTTTTGGCTATGATAGCTTCGGCGACGTGGTTTGGCACATCGGCATAGTGGTCGAGCTCCATGCTTGAGCTAGCCCGGCCTTGCGTAGAGCTACGCAGCGTTGTTGTGTAGCCGAACATTTCACCAAGTGGAACAAATGACGTTATTTCTTTAATGCCTGAGCTAAGGTCTTCCATGGATTCTATTCTTCCACGTTTGCTATTTAAATCTCCAATTACATCACCCATGAATTCTTCTGGGGTGACGACTACTACTTTCATGATTGGTTCCATAAGTACCGGATTAGCAATCTTTACTCCGGCTTGTAAAGCCATAGATCCTGCGATTTTGAAGGCCATTTCGTTAGAGTCAACATCGTGATAGCTACCATCGTATAGTTCGGCCTTAATGTCTACAACAGGGTATCCTGCGAGGACACCGTTATTCATAGCCTCTTTAATACCTTCAGAAACAGGCTTAATGTATTCAGAAGGGACAACTCCACCCTTAATTGAATTAATAAATTCAAAACCTTTACCAGCTTCGTTTTGGCTCAGGCGAAGCCATACATGACCGTATTGACCACGTCCACCTGATTGACGAACAAATTTTCCTTCAATTTCAACCGCATCTTTACGGATGGTTTCACGGTATGCTACTTGAGGTTGTCCGATGTTTGCTTCTACATTAAATTCGCGTTTCATTCTATCGACAAGTATCTCAAGATGAAGCTCACCCATACCGCTAATAATAGTTTGACCAGTTTCTTGGTCGACTTTAATGCGGAAAGTTGGGTCTTCTTCTGCTAGGCGCTGTAAAGCAGTGCTCATTTTTTCTTGGTCTGCTTTTGTCTTAGGTTCGATAGCGATGCTAACGGGTGGTTCTGGGAAGGTAATGCTTTCGAGTACAATTGGGTTTGCTGGGTCGCAAAGAGTTTGGCCAGTCGTTGTGCCTTTAAGTCCAACGATTGCGGCGATATCTCCAGCTTCAACTTCTTCGACGTCTTCACGCTTATCGGCTTGCATACGGACCACACGGCCGACACGTTCTTTTTCGCCAGTTGAGCTATTTAGTACGTATGACCCAGATTTTAATGTGCCTGAGTATACGCGGAAATAGGCTAATTTACCAACAAAAGGATCGGTAGCAATTTTGAAAGCAAGGCCAGACAACGCTTCACTGGCAGCAGGCTTTCGTTCTATTACATCACCAGTTTTAGGATTTGTTCACCAGGTCGAACCACGCTCGATAGGACTTGGTAATAGATCAACGACTAGATCGAGCACTTTCTCGACAATTACTCCACGACCATCACCACCAGTCACGGCAAAAAAGTTTCCAGAAAGTATTGCCGAGTGGACTGCTGTTTTTATTTCAGCTTCTGATAGTCCTTCTTCACCAACTTCAAAGAATTTTTCTAGAATCGTTTCGTCTTCTGCAACCGCGTTTTCAATTAATAGGCTTCGAGCTTTTTTTACCTGATCCATCATATCTTCAGGTATTTCACCTTCAACAAGCGCTTTATCGGTAAAATCTTTGTAGGTGTAAGCTTTCATGCTTACGAGGTCAACGATACCATTGATATCTTTTTCAAAACCAATAGGCAGATGAATTGGGAACGCGCGCTTGTTAAGTCGAGCATGGATAGTGTCAAGTGATTTGTAAAAATCTCCACCAGTTTGGTTGATCTTGTTTATAAAGCAAATACGAGGAACTTTGTATTTGTCAGCTTGGCGCCAGACCGTTTCTGATTGGCTTTCAACACCCATCTTACCGTCGAACACAACGACAGCACCATCAAGTACACGAAGACTTCGTTCTACTTCAACTGTAAAGTCAATGTGGCCTGGGGTATCGATGATGTTAATTTGGTGATCTTTCCAATAGCAAGAAACTGCAGCAGAAACAATAGTAATACCACGTTCGCGTTCTTGAGCCATCCAGTCAGTTGTTGTTTCGCCTTCATGAACAGCACCAATTTTATGCTTGAGTCCAGTACGGAATAAGATTCCTTCAGTAGTGGTAGTCTTGCCGGCATCGATATGCGCGATAATTCCAATGTTACGAATTTTGTCTAGGGGGTATTTCTTTGCTGCCATATTGTTCCTTTTATATATTATTTAGATCTGTCTGCGCTATTTCTCTTAATCCATCTAGTCCTGCAACGTTGAGCATACGTCTACCAAATTGTAGTAGTTGGTGCTTTTCATATGCTTCATCGGTAACTTCCAGGATTCTCATTGTTGTGCATTGTCTAGCACCTTCTGCATTATGATTGAAATATGGTGTTCTGTAGAATTCTAGTAATGTTGTAGCTGCTTGTGAAAAATCGGTATCGAATTCGGTATCTTCTTGAGGTACAAATTTACCATTATCTACGTATCGTACTTGCTCACCAACCTCTTTCTCTCTCTTGCTGCAATAGATTCCTAAGTCTAGTAGCACTTCATCTGAAGGCATTTCTGCTAAGTAGACTTGGGCACTTTGTACTGATCTGAGCACTGCCGAAAGTACCATTTCTCCTTCAGTGGTTTGTAAACCCACTCCTTTTGCATAGTCAAGTACGCCATCGAATCGATTAGCTGGAATAGTTGGATCGAATTCAGTGGACATAATCTAGGGGCCTTAGAATCTAGCAAAGTGAGCAAATGCTCGGTTAGCTTCTGCCATTTTGTGAGTATCTTCTCGCTTGCGAACAGCTGTACCGGCACTATTGTAAGCATCGACGAGCTCAGCTGCGATGCGATCACCCATACCAATACCTTTGCGAGCGCGTGCAGCAGCAACAAACCACATGATAGTCAGGTGAGTTTGTCGTTGTCCTTTTACTTCAAAAGGAATCTGGTAGTTGGCACCACCAACGCGACGAGAACGAGTTTCGACGTGAGGTTGAATATTTTTTAACGCTTGATCAAAGACATCGAGAGGATTTTCTACCTTTAGTTTTTTAGCAGCTTTTTCCATGCCATCATATACAAGTCGTTCAGCAGTTTGTTTCTTGCCATCTTGCATAACACGGTTTATAACTTTTTGAACCATAACGCTGTTATATATGCGGTCTGGCTTAATGTCTCGGACTAGAGTTTTGGTTACTTTTCGTGGCATTTTTATTTACCATCTTTCTTAGCACCGTACTTTGAGCGACCACGTTTACGATTGGCTACACCCTGAAGGTCGAATCCGCCACGTACGAGGTGATATCGAACACCAGGTAAATCTTTTACGCGACCACCACGTACCAGAACAACTGCGTGCTCTTGTAGGTTGTGGCCTTCACCGCCAATGTAAGCCCATACTTCATGTCCATTAGAAAGACGGACACGAGCAACTTTACGTAGTGCAGAGTTTGGCTTCTTCGGTGTTTTGGTTGTTACCTTGACACAAACTCCGCGCTTGAATGGTGCAGGTTTCTCATAGTTACGTGTTTTAAGGTTGTTGACGACACGCTGCAAGCTCGGTGACTTGGTTTTGCTTGTCACCTTAACGCGTGGCTTTCGAACGAGTTGATTGATTGTTGGCAAAGGGTTAATTCCTTATTGGATGCTACCGTCATGATGTAAGCTTTGGGACTAGCACTCCCGTTTACATCGACTCGGCTTCCGTTAAATTTACTATTTAGTGAAACTCTTCAGGTTATTCTAACAGATAAGAGCCCTGCAAGCAAGGCTCAGATTGTTAAAGCTTTTATGCTTCTTCTTCGATTTCCGCTTCAGCGTCATCGTCCATGTAACCTGTTCCGACTGGAATTCGTCGACCTAAGATAACATTTTCTTTTAGACCGTATAGGTGGTCAACTTTTCCGCTTGTAGCAGCGGCAATCAGAACACGAGTAGTATCCTGGAAACTTGCTGCACTTAGGAATGAATCAGTAGAAAGAGAAGCCTTGGTTATACCGAGTAGTAGCTGGTTGTACTTAGCAGGCTGCTTCTTTTCTGCCACGAGTGTTTCGTTAGCTTCTACAACTGCAAGTTTGCTGACGATATCACCAGTTACGAATTCACTATCACCCGCTTCTTCAATTTGTACTCGACTAAACATCTGACGAACAATAATCTCGAGGTGCTTACTTGCAATATCTTGACCCTGTGATGCGAAGATACGCAAAATTTCGTTCATGATGTAACGTTGTGTGGCTTCGACACCTTGCAGCTCGATGAGCTCGTGTAAGTTAATTGATCCATTCGTTAGTCTCTGTCCGGCAACTACATTGTCGCCATCTTTAACGACTACCTGTTTGAAACCAGGTATTTCGTACTTAACGACGCTCTGTTTTGCAGGCGTGATGATGATAGCTTTTTTGCTAACTTCTGCCTTGCCTGCAATTGGTGCGATAAGTGGGTCAGCACCTTCTTCGTTGGATGCTACAACATCACCAATAGCAATTTCAGTGCCGCTGGCAATTTGTGGGGTACGACCTTTTAGCGAGAGCTCCACTTTACTTCCTTCATCTGCGGTAATTTGCACGATGTAGTGGTCTGACTCTTCCCAAGTATTTACCGTTCCGTTAATATCTGCTAGGAAAGCTTGACCCTTTGGAGTTCTTACTTCAAATAGCTCTTCTACACGAGGTAAACCGGTGGTGATATCTTCGCCGGCAACACCACCCGAGTGGAAGGTTTTTAGCGTCAGCTGTGTACCAGGCTCACCAATACTTTGAGCTGCGATAACTCCAATTGGGTGATGATTTTCTACCAGCTTACCGGTAGCAGGATCGAGACCGTAAGATTTACTGCTTACGCCACGAACGTTTGTGCTACTGAGTGCACTCATTATTTTGACGCCATCAATAGCTTCGTTAGCTTCAATTTTATCTGCAATTTCAGATGTAATGAGCTCTCCTCGTTTGACGAGCTTATCGACATTTTCTGCAGCGAAACGACCGCGAATTCGCGAAGCGTAGTTAACGCCAATTTCAGCAGCGTCACTTCGATAGATTGAAAATCCTGGATCTTCTGTATCTTCATCAACCGTAAACACGTCTTGGCTGACGTCAACGAGACGTCGAGTCAAGTAGCCTGAGTCTGCTGTTTTTAGAGCAGTATCGATCATACCTTTTCGAGCACCACGTGTTGCAGTGAAGTACTCAAGCGGGTTAAGTCCACCCTTATAGTTAGAGCGGATTGGTAGTTCGATAGCACGGCCGGTAGCATCAGTGGTAACACCGAGCATACCAACCGCGGTCATAACTTGACCGATATTACCGCGAGCTCCAGATACAACTGCAATTGACATAGAGCTATCTTCTTTAACGAATTGGTCGCTTAACGTGTTTTGAACAGTAGACACGACATTTTGCCAGTTATCGACAGTTAGACGATAGCGTTCGTCATTGGTGATGAAGCCTTGGTCAAACTGCTCACTAATATCAATAGAGCGGTTTTCACCATCGCTGAGCATCTTGTCGAGGCCAACAATTTCGTGGAAGTCATCCATACCCATCGACAATCCTGAGCGAGTTGCGTATTGGAATCCAGTATCCTTTAAATCATCAGCAATTTGTGCAGTAAGAATCTGGCCATATTTTTCGTATGCCATTGCAAGCGTTGCGGTTATCTTTTTCTTGGTCATTGCGTAGTTTTGGAATGGAAAATCTTCAGGGAAAATTTCATTGAATAGAACGCGTCCTAATGTGGTGGTGTGCATTTCTCCTCGGAACGGAACGGTAATTGGACTTTGCAGTTCGAGTACACCGTTATCGAATGCCATGATTGCTTCGTCGATGCTCATATAGTTTCGAGTTGCTTTTGACTTAGCGCCTGGACGATCGTACGTAAGGTAGTAGCAGCCGAGCACGATATCTTGTTCGATATGTAGAATCGGTGAACCATCTGCAGGTTTTAGCAAGTTCATGTTGGCAGCCATAATGTTTTTTGCTTCTGCTTGAGCTGCATCGCTCAGCGGAAGGTGTACAGCCATCTGGTCACCATCAAAGTCAGCGTTGAAACCTTTACATACGAGTGGGTGTAGTTGAATAGCCTTACCTTCAATGAGTACTGGCTGGAAGGCCTGAATACTTAGTCGGTGGAGGCTCGGTGCACGGTTTAATAGAACGTACTTTCCTTTGATGACTTGGTCAAGCGCATCCCAAACAACAGTTTCACCTGCCTCGATCATACGAGTAGCAGAACGTATGTTGTGTGCGTATTCGTTAGCGATCAAATAGCCAATAACGAAAGGCTTGAATAGTTCTAACGCCATCATTTTTGGCATTCCGCATTGATTAATTTTTAGCTCTGGACCTGCAACGATTACGGAACGGCCAGAATAATCTACACGTTTTCCAAGAAGGTTTTGACGGAAACGTCCTTGCTTACCTTTGAGCATATCGCTCAATGATTTTAGTCGACGTCGTTGTCCAGTTGCAGCAACTGCACGACCAGAACGAGCGTTGTTGTTATCGATGAGTGCATCAACTGCTTCTTGAAGCATTCTTTGTTCGTTACGTCGGATAACCTCTGGAGCATTTAGATCCATTAGTTTTTTTAGACGGTTATTACGGTTGATAACGCGTCGGTATAGATCGTTAAGGTCACTGGTTGCGAATCGTCCACCAGTAAGCTGTACCATTGGCCGAAGATCTGGAGGAATAACCGGAAGAACGCTTACGCATAGACTTCCAGGTGTAATGCCGGCCCGGTGCATGCTTTCGAGCAATCGAAGCCTCTTCATGAGCTTCTTCTTGCGCATGCCTTTTGTTTCTTCGACTTCTTTACTAAGCTGATCGATGAGTTCAGTAAGATCAACTTCATCAAGAAGATCTTTTAGAGCTGTGCCACCCATCCCAACAGTAATGAGTTCACGGAATTCTTTTGGAAGACTGCGGAAATCATTTTCACTGATGAGCTGTAGTTTTACGAGTGAAAGTAACTGAGCTTTTGTAGCTTCATATTCTAGCGTTAACTCTTCAAGTTCTTTTGTCTGAAGTTCAGCGAGTGCTTTTACATTGGCATCTTCGGCTTTAGCTTCAACTTCATAACGAAGTCGGATTGCTTCTTTACCGGCATTATACTCTGCTTCACGGTCTGCCAAGAGTTGATCGCGTTTTTGCGTATCAACTGTTTTAATGACGTAATTTGCAAAGTAAGCTACACGCTCTAAGCTTTTAACGGTCAAGCCAAGCACGAGACCCATAGCGCTTGGTGTCCCACGAAGAAACCAAATATGAGCTACCGGGCTGGCAAGTGTTATGTGAGCCATGCGCTCGCGTCGAACAATCGATTTCGTTACAACTTCACCATTTTTATCAACTGCTGCTTCACGAGATCTAACGCCTTTAAACTTTGCATCGTGGGGGCTAATATCTTTTACGGGGCCAAAAATTCGTTCACAAAACAAACCATCACGCTCTGGTTTTTGCGTACGGTAGTTAATGGTTTCTGGTTTTGTTACTTCGCCATGTGACCATTCTAGAATGTCATTTGGACTTGCAACCGCTAATCGAACTGCATCGAAATCTGCAATGTTGGTTCCGCTACTATACCGTCTCATTTATTTCTCCTCCACTTCGTCTTGGTTATCTGCGAGAATAGCAGTTTGCTCATCATTGTCATCATTTTCATCAGCTATCATTGTCACTGCTGAGTCATCCGCAACGGTGTCATCTAATTCTAAAATACTGTACTCATCGGCTATTGCATCTGTCGTTACATCAACATCTGAAGCCTCGAGTGCGGGAACATCGACGGTAGGAAGATGCTCGCCTTCGTCTTTAATGTTCAGTGCAAGAATTGATTCTGCATCGATAACATCATTATCAGAATTAATGAGATCAACCTTCAGGCTGAGACCTTGCAGCTCTTTAACGAGAACGTTAAAGCTCTCTGGGACTTTCGGCCCCACAATCTCGGTTCCCTTAATAATCGATTCGTAGGCTTTAGAACGACCGTAGACATCATCTGATTTAATGGTAAGCATTTCTTGAAGCGTATTGCTTGCACCGTAAGCTTCGAGTGCCCAAACTTCCATTTCTCCAAATCGCTGACCACCGTTTTGTGCTTTTCCTCCGAGTGGTTGCTGAGTGACCATAGTGTATGGGCCAGTTGAGCGAGCATGGATTTTATCAGCAATCATGTGATTAAGCTTAATGATGTACATACTACCAACAGTAGTTCGTTCTTTAAAGGCTTCCCCAGTGCGGCCATCGTACAGCTGTTGCTTGCCGTCTTCTGGTAGACCTGCTTCTTTTAGTAGCGATTGTATTTTTTCGGTCGATACGCCATCAAATGATGGGGTTGCAACTTTGATTCCGAGCGCTTTCGCAGCCATACCAAAGTGTGTCTCAAAAAGCTGTCCAATATTCATACGGCTTGGGACACCAAGTGGGTTAAGTACAATATCAACTGGAGTTCCATCTGCAGTGAACGGCATGTCTTCTACGGGTAAAATTCGGGCAATTACACCCTTGTTACCGTGACGTCCACCAAGTTTGTCTCCGACACTAATTTTTCGCATTTGTGCTACAAATATTTGGATTTGCATGATGACACCAGCTTTTAGTTCATGTCCATTTTCGCGACTAAAGACTTTAACACCAACAACTTTACCGTGTTTACCGTTGCTCATACGCTGAGATGTGTCGCGTACTTCCTTTGCTTTTTCACCAAAGATAGCTCGAAGTAGTCTTTCTTCGCTCGATAGTTCTTGCTCTCCCTTTGGTGTGATTTTTCCAACCAATATATCGCCAGGATGAACTTCGGCACCGATTCGTACTATTCCGTCTTCGTCGAGATGTCGAAGCGCTTCTTCAGATACGTTAGGGATATCTTGTGTGACGATTTCTGGGCCTAATTTTGTCTCACGTACTTCAGTCATAAAGTCGACGATATGCACACTCGTTAGTGTGTCATCTTCGACAAGACGTCGGCTTAGTATAATCGCGTCTTCAAAGTTATATCCATTCCATGGCATGAAAGCGGCGAGTAAATCTTTACCGAGTGCAAGTTCACCGTCAGCTACAGACATACCTTCAATTAGTACATCGCCAGCCTTTACTTTGTCGCCAGAGCTTACAACTACTTTTTGGTTGATGCTCGTACCTTCGTTACTACGTACAAAATGAAGTGGCTCATAAGTCTTAGAGCCTTCTTTGTACTTAACTACTACTTCATCAGCAGACGCTTTGATTACTTCCCCAGCTGCTTCAGCTAGAACGATTTGTCCTGAATTGCGTGCTGCAGCAGCTTCCATTCCAGTACCAACAATAGGAGATGCGGGGCTAATAAGTGGTACAGCTTGACGTTGCTGGTTACTACCCATCAACGATCGGTACACATAGTTCTTCTCAATAAATGGAATCAAGGCAGCGCTCGATCCAATAATTTGTCTTTTTGAGGCGTCCATATGGGTAATGTCATCAGAGTCTACCTCACCAGCCATAAGTCGGTTCCGGGCACTTACGCGTTCACGGACAAAGAAGCCATTTTCGTCAACTTCTTCACCAGCACTGGCGATGACCGCGTGATCTTCAGCAGCGGCATCGAGGTATACGATTTCGCTCGTTACGTGAGCCTTGACTGGCCACGTTGCACGAGATTTGATGGCGGCTAATTTCTTGGCATCAGCTTCTGAGATTTTTGCATCTTTTTTAACAATAACTTTGCCGTTTTCATCTTCACAGTTGTAGCTAGCAATATGGCCAGCAGCTTTAGAAGCTGGAAGGGAGTTAATAACTTTGAGGTAAGGAGTTTCAATAAATCCATAATCGTTAATTCGTGCGTAGCTAGCAAGGTTTAACACCAAGCCAATGTTAGCTCCTTCTGGAGTTTCAACTGCGCAGATTCGTCCGTAGTGTGTAGCATGCGCATCGCGAACTTCAAATCCAGCGCGTTCCCTAGATAGTCCACCAGGCCCCATAGAGCTGAGGCGTCGTTTATGAGCAAGCTCACTGAGTGGGTTAATCTGGTCCATGAACTGACTAAGCTGTGAGCTGGCGAAAAACTCACGAACAGCTGCCACGATTGGGCGAGCATTGATAAGCTGTGCAGGAGTTACCGTTTCGATCTCACTCATGCTCATACGGTCTTTAGTGTTTCGTTCCATTCGCAGAAGTCCGATTCGGAATTGACGTTGCACTAGTTCGCCAACGAGCTTAACGCGGCGGTTCGCAAGGCTGTCAATGTCGTCTGCTGGCTCACCAGTGTTGGTAAGGCGAATAATCTCAGCAATAATAGCTTTGAGATCTTCGAGCCGCATAACGCGGTTTTCGGTTGTATTTGGAATGTCGATATCTAATCGTTTGTTGATCTTGTATCGACCAACACGAGAAAAGTCGAATCGTTTAAAGTTGTAGAACATATTCTCTAGTAGTGAACGAGCATTATCTACTGTAGCAAGGTCACCTGGTCGAAGGCGTCGGTATACCTCAATGAGCGCATCGTTTGTGCCACGGCTTGGGTCTTTGTCTAGCGTAGCTTGAATGTAGCTAATTTTGCCTGTATCAACATGAGCAAAAGATTCTTTGATTTGAGCCTCGCTCATACCAAGCGCGCGAAGCAAGGTAGTAACGGCGATTTTTCGTTTTCGGTCAATTTTTACGTACAGCGCACCATTGCTAGCTGTTTCGAACTCGAGCCATGCTCCACGGCCTGGAATAACTTTAGCGCCATACTTGCGTACCGCACCGCTGTTGTCAGCTGTAAAGAATACACCTGCTGAGCGGATAAGTTGGCTAACCACAACACGTTCAGCGCCGTTTATAACAAATGTTCCTCGGCTTGTCATCCAGGGGTAGTCACCAAGGTAGATTTCTTGCTCTTTAACTTCACCGGTAACTTTGTTTGTTAGCTCAACGGTAGCTTTTAGTGGTGCGTCATAGCTGACGTTATTTTCTCGGGCTTCAACTTCCGAGATTTTTGGATCTTCAAATCGATAATCTTTGAATGCAAGTGATAATTTGGTACCGGTGTAGTCATCGATGGGACTTACTTCTGCAAGTAATTCTCCGAGTCCTTCTTCGACTAACCATTTCCATGATTTATTCTGGTGATCGACCAGGTTTGGTAGATCGAGAATGTCATTAGTTT
>CAYMTU010000001.1:0-28256 GCA_964393455.1 uncultured Candidatus Saccharibacteria bacterium | reverse complement strand
ATTAGTTTTTGTATAATAAACACGCTTGTTGTCTTTCGACACGGGTGTAGACTTTGCCATACGCTGTTTGTACTCCGCTTATTACTTGTGATGCTCGTTTCTATACTCGCTCAACAAACGACATATAGATAGTAGACCACGTGATTTGATAATGACGTTTTATATTTGTTTAATTTGGTTTCGCGCGAAGATTATCTAAGGACGAGTGACTGATTGATAGTATTGTTTTGATACCACAGCAGTGCCCGACTTACTCTACTTCTTAATACAAGAATACAGAATATAAAATTAAGAAGCAAGCACTTTATTTGGATTTTGTAGTAAGAGTTGCGTAGCAGCGCTCTTTAGGGTGATAGCAATCTAGTTTTATAGTTGTATGGTTACATAGTTATTATAGACTCGCTTTAAGCTTTAGCGGTGCCCAGCACCGCCTTTAGCGGGAATAGACCAAAGAAAATGTACTTCATTTTCGTTGCGTCGTAAAGAGGTTAGCCCCTTTATATTTCCAGCCCCTTTTATTTGAGACTAGCTATGATTTTATCGACGATGCCGTACTTTTTAGCTTCTTGGGCAGTCATCCAGTAATCTCGCTCCATGTCGTTTTGGATTTGTTTGACTGTTTGTCCAGTATTCTTTGCCATTATCTCGTTGAGCTGTTGCTTTATGCGTAATGACTCTTTTAGGTCGATTTCCATATCGGTGACCTTTCCGCGTGTACCGCTGCTCGGTTGGTGAACCATGACTGTTGAGTTAGGTAAAATAACGCGCTTACCTTTGGTTCCAGAGCTAAGTAGAAATGCTGCAGCTGATGCTTGGATGCCGATTCCAACCGTTTGAATGTCATTGGCAATGTACTGCATGGTGTCGTAAATGGCCAGTGCATCATAAACACTTCCACCCGGACTGTTGATATAGAAGTTGATATCTTTTTTCGGATCTTCTGCATGAAGAAATAAAAGCTGTGCAACAACTAAATTGGCAGTGTGCTCGTTCACAGCATCCCCTAAGAAAATAATGCGATCTTTTAAGAGTCGACTATAGATATCATAGGCACGTTCAATTCGGCCATCCGATTCAATGACGGTGGGGATGAGTGTGGAGTTGGTTATTTTGTTCATACGATTAATTGTAGAAAACTGGCACTCTAAAGTCAAGAGTGCTAACTATTAATGTCGGCAGGGACCGTCTATTTTGAATTCCTCGATTAGTAAACCCGCCGGACTATCGTTACCATTGTTCTCTGAACTATTCATTAATGCTCCAAGAATATACTTGGCATCTATGCCCTTCATTTGAATAGGGAAATCTGTTTCAGGTTTATCGTTGAGCACATGAATTAACTCTTCATAGCTACAGCGATGTATTTCTATTACTTCTGCCGCTTCAGTTAGCGCGTTTCGAATAACATCCTTGTCGACGAGGTCAATAATCAAGCAATCTTCAATTTCTGGGTGTTGTTTCATATATAGTATGTATCGATCTACGATGAAGCGAAACTAGTGAGTTTAGCAATAATTTTTTCACTACGTAACCTCGCAGCAATATCTTGACGTCCCTCAGGCTTGTCGAGTTCGGATTGCATTGCAGGGTCTGTGTACTGACCCTTCAGTAACTGCATTCTAATTTCTAGCTCCTCAGGAGTTACGGTGATATTTTCTTTATCGCCAATTGCTCCAAGTATAATACCTATTTTTACCTGCTCTTCAGCGTCTGGACGATTGCGCTTACGATGTTCTTCTTCAGTTACACCTTCCGATTCCAGATGCTCTTTCCACGTTATACCACGATAGGTGAGATTACGTTTTTCATCTTCTTCTGAACGCAAAACCTGCTCGTCAATAACACTGTCAGGAATGGCTACTTTTGCTTTCTTGGCAATTTCTCGCAAAATTTCTGTCTCGAATTCACGGTCAAGTTCATTTTGCTGCTCAAGCGTTAATTGCTTCTTAATATCTTCTTTTAGGTCTTTAAGCGTATTGAACGGACCGGCTTTAGAAGCAAATTCGTCATCGGCTTTGGGTAGAGTTAATTCTTGGATATTTTGAGCAGTTATGGTGAAGGTTACTTTTTTACCTTGAAGCGCTGCGACAGCGTAATCTTTTGGAAATGGAATCGTAAACGTTTTCTCTTCGCCCTTTTTTATACCTACAACTTTTGGCTCAAAACCGGGAATGAACGTATTACTCCCCAGTAGTAGTGGATAGCTCTTGCCTTCGGCACCATCAACAGCTTTCCCTTTGGCGTCAACACCCTTAAAGTCAATGGTTACTTCGTCGCCTTCTTTTGCTGCTCGCGATACATCTTTCTTTTCAGCAAGACGTTTTCGGAGCGATTCGATAACGTCTTTTACTTGTTCTGCCGATACGCTCGCAACCTTTTTAGTTTTTTTGATTTTCGTATAGTCAGGTAGCGTTACGTCACCAAGTACATCGACAGTCACGTCGAATTCAAATGTAGAAAATGGCACGAATTTCTTTAGGTTGACTGTTGGTTGACTGACGACGCGGAGATTTTCTTTGGTCATTGCTTGAACGTAGTAATGGTTAAGTACCGTATCGATAAATTCGGACTGTAATGCTTGTTGATCGACGTGCTTTTCGACAATTTCCAGAGGTGCTTTTCCAGCACGAAAACCAGCAATCTTAAGGTTGCTTGTATTGAATTTTCGCAGTGTACTATCTTTGATTTTTGCCAACGTTTCTTCGTCGGCTACGATGCTTAAGGTTACATTTGTATCGGTATTGTGGATGAGTTTTATTTGCATAGAAAAGTAGTATACAAGAAATGAGCGTATTTTACGAGACTTATTATCTGTTAATTGTTTCTATTATCGAGAACTTTACTGATAATTCGTTCAGGGCTGAGCGTTTCCTCGGTACTTGTTTGCAGGTCTTTTAAGTTGTATCGTTCTTCTTCTAGCTCTTTTTCTCCTATGAACAATGCGTAGCGAATATTTTTTTTGCTCGCATTCTTGATGACGTTAGCTAATTTTTTACCGGTATTATCTACGGCTACAGTAACACCTTCATTTCGAAGTGAAGATAAAAGCTTTTGGGCGCGGGGGTATACATCGCCAACCATGATGGCGTATATTTCTGTTTCTGAAACAGAGTTTTCTAGCAGGTTATGCGCTTTTAAGAAATTAAGTAACGTGACATCACCCCATCCAAAACCTACTGTTGGTACAGGCTCGACACCAAATAATCCGACGAGTCCATCGTACCTTCCACCGCCCATCATGGCACGATTGTTTTCAGGGTCTGTATCGTTCATTTCAAATACGATATCTGTATAGTAATCAAACCCTCTCATGATACTAATATCAAAGGAAACATTTGTTACTCCACTGTCTTTGAGTAATTCAATAAGTGATGCTAGGTCGTTGCTGATACCTGATTTAAGTACTGGCGATGGTAGTTCGTTTATGCTCTTAACAGCTAGTATATCGAGTAGTTTTTGACTGAGTCCTGTGTCTCTCTGTGAAGGACGAAGTAACGCATCGCATCCTGCAACAAAAGCTGAGCGTTCTATTTTATGCATACGGTCAATAAGTTTTGATAATGTGTGTGTTTGTACTTCGTCCAGACCTAAGTAGTCTTTCATTATGTAATCCATGAGCTTACGGCTATTCAGCTTGATATCGTACATCTCTCGAGTCGCATTAAATTCGCGCATGATTGAATCAGTAATCAGTATTAATTCATGTTCAGCAGAGATATCTTTCATGCCAAATATATCTACATTCAGCTGCCAGTGCTCACGAAGCCTACCTTTTTGAGGACGTTCGTATCGCCATAAGTTTGGAATACTATACCATCGCAGCGGGTAGCCCAGTTCCTGACGTCTCGCTGCAACCATCCGACTAACAGTCGGTGTCATTTCTGGACGAATAACCACCTCACGACCACCACGGTCGCTAAAAGAGTACGTTTGCTCGTTGACAATCTCTTCACCTGATTTGGCTCGGTAAAGTTCGATACTTTCTAGTATGGGCGCATCGTATTCTTCGTAACCGTAGCGCTCTACTACACGGCGAAGTGTGTTAAACATATATTTTTGAATGCGCTTGTCTTCTGGGTAGAAGTCTCGGGCGCCTTTGTATGGTTGGGTTGAAAGTGTCATATGTCTTTTAGTATAGCTTATTGCTGAAATGTTAGAACTAATTCATAATACAGACTTAAGGGAACTAGATAAGTATAGTATGACAGCAAAGAACAAGATAATTAAAAAAAATACTCCTGTTAGCGCTTTTTCGTTATTTCCTAAAAGCTATAACGCTATAGTGCAGAATCTTTTTCTTTTTATTGTTGTTGGTGGATTTGGTCTGGTTGCTCAACTTATTCTGAGTTTGCAGATAAAAGTACCTGAAGAAGCGACAGGCTTTCCGACTATCAGTTCTCAGGGTGCTGGAATATTTACCGTTGCACTTATCGTATCAATAGTCTTATACACGATGTCAATTAAGTTACAGCTTAGTGTTGCTAGGGGCAATAAACCAACGATGAATGCTCTGTGGGAATTTGCTCGAGATAATACTTTCAAAATGATTGGCCTCGGGATAGTTGTAAGTGCGGTAGTTGTTTTGGGATTAATTGCATTTATTGTTCCTGGATTAATCTTTATACGAAGATACGTATTTTCCCCATATGTAATGGCCGACAAAAAGCTTGGTATCTTTGAATCAATGAAACAAAGTGCTGATCTGACAAAGCCATATTCGGGTGCCGTCTGGGCAGTCATAGGCGTAAGTGTACTTATCTCATTCATATCAGTGTTTGGTTTTGTTGGCAGTATTACATCTGCAATTCTGGCAGTCTGCTATTCGGTAGCTCCAGCATTTAGATATGAAGAGTTGAAGAAGCTTAAGTAGATTCTAGTAATTTAGATTTTCTAAGAATTGTATCGCGGTCAAGAGTAACTAGATCTTGAATTTGTAGTTCAGGGTTATTTATTAAGACTTCGTCTGCTATAAATGTACCCAACCTGTATAGGATCCAATGTCTATCGGTTTCAGGGTCGTAAAATTTCCATTTATCCCAGTCGATGGTGTGTTGTTGATTATCTGCTTCAGTAACTTCTCTAAGTGTTGTTTTCATTGCTTTTCTGCTACCGTATTCTCCATACCATGGATTTGCTTCAGCATGGATTGTTTCAAATTTAACCGCTAAACCCTCTTCAATTGCAACATCAAGTAATGTTAATCCTTTACTTTCGAAGCTATAACCTCTAGCAATATGAAATCTCTCATGAAAATAGGTCTCTCTTATTTGCTTTAATAGGTTAGTTTTAGTCAAATCGATTCGTTGGTCGACTGTTAGATCTATGTGCTCATTAGTGATGGCACTTCCACCAATTGCGTGGTACCAAATATCGCCGTCATCAACTAGAGCTGGTTTATCGGAATTGATGTAGCTTATAGTGATTTCAAAAGAATCTGGAAGTATTGGTAGAATGCTTTCTAATTCTGTTTCAAATTCATCCAATGCATCTCTAATATCAAGTTCTGGTAAATTATTGAGAAATTCATTATTAGGATTATCTGTCATGCAGTAAGTATAGCAATTAAAGATATTTACAAAACCAAGTTACAAATACTAGTCTAGTAGTAGAAAAACCGTGTCGCTCGAAATTTGTTCTTGAACCTATGAATTAATAATAACGTACTCTCCGTCGTCTGGTACGCGAGGAAGGACTATCGGCTTCGCCTCCTCCTCTCATCGTTTCTCGGAGTAAACTCCTGTGATACGATTCGATACGCGACCAATCACGCTCGCATATTGCCCATGGCAATCTGCCGTGAAGGTTCAAATCTTGTTCGTCATAAAATAAAAGAGCCCTGCATGAAACAGGACTATTTTATTTGGTGCGCGAGAAAGGACTTGAACCTTCACGCCTTGCGGCACTAGCTCCTAAGGCTAGCGTGTCTACCAATTCCACCACTCGCGCGTAATGTTAAACAAACAAATTGTATTTAGATTAGTGTCTTTTCGGACAACACGCTTGCGTGTCTACGATTATATGCGTTCACGCAGACCACCACTCGCGCGCATTTGTATGTGATCATTTAGCCACATAATTGGTGAAGACAAGTCAAATTCTAGCACTTCTATCTGTTTTTGTCATGCTAATTTGCGGTAAAAAGCGAGCATTGCGTCGCCATACGTCTTGGTAGTTATGAGTTCGTACTTTTCCATAGGTAAGCGTATATCTCCATGTGGTGGCATAGAATAGACTAGAATACCTCCAATTTGTGCGTGTTTAGCTAGTTTTTCAAGGATTGTTTCCTGGAGTTGATTGTACGGCGGATCGCAGAATACAATATCAAAACGTTCAGTGTTATTGCGATATGACCATGAGCGTGCGTTAATATGCTGGACATTGATTTTATCTGCAATTCCCAAATCGTTGGCGTTTTGCTGGATAACTTCATATGCATCGTGGTCGATCTCGAGTGTAACAGCGTTTCTAGCACCACGGCTAATAGCTTCAAACGTTAAAGCTCCACTGCCAGCAAAAGCGTCTAATATCGTAAGTCCCGAAATATCACCCAGTGTATTAAATAGTGCTGTACGTACGCGGTCACCCATCGGATGAGTGCGATGACCTTTGGGTGAATTAAACTGTCGACCCCGTAGTTCACCGGATATAATTCTCATAGATTTCGAATGACTTTCGATTCAATTAACGCTCCGTACCATGCTAGCGTGACGGTTTTAATAATTTGAGGAAGTAATTTATTGCGTACATCAAGTGTTAGTTTGGTCGTCCAACCACGCTTATAGTATCGAGTATACATATCTAGGATCGCAATTTCTCTCGCTGTCCGGGTAAACCATTCTGATATCCCGATTTCGAGCACTTTATCTATTTCTTCATGTGTCGGTAAACTGTCTGCGAATCCCAGGGGAGCAATTATAGCGGCAACGCCCATCTCAAACATCCCGTGCGTACTGATCAAGCCTTTGTGCCCCCACATTTTCCAGTTGTTCTTTACTAGCTCTCTGCGCGTGCTACCAGGAATGAGTACTTTTTGCTTAATGCTACTTCGGGTTTCATTTCCTTCGCCACCACGTAATTCACTCAGTTTTTCTTCGTACGGATAATGGTGAGCTGGTGTAAGTCCGTCTACTATAGCGTGCGAAAGCCAGGCAGCTTCAAAAGCAACTCTTTCTTGATTGCCACTTTGTAATTCTTTTACGAGTAAATCGTAATGTGCTTGGATTTGGTGTACAAGCGTTTTGTCACTATCATTAAACGGATTGAAAAAATGCCAGGGCTCATTCACTGATGGACTCTTCCGTTTTATACCATCTGGACCATTTTTACCTTCAAAATGAATTATTTTCTTGCTACTAGGAAAAAGCGTATCATCAACTACCAGTTTACTGATGTTTTTGCGAGCAACTCTATCAATTTTTTGATGAGTACCCATGATACTTCCAGATTTATTGGTTAAAGTAGTACCGGCGTACATCTAAGTCCTCGCTTCGCTTGGATAGTAAAAAGTAGAAAGTAAAAAGTAGAAAGTATTCATGTTAGTTTAAGTTGGTTACTGCTTGGAGCTCATTTACTCGGTTTGCAAGATGAGTATATTGTACCAGGCTTTCATTCTTATCGATAAATGCTTGAGCTGAACTTCTGGCATTTGCTATAAGTTTTGTATCTGTTAGTTTAGCTACTCTTAGATCGAGCTGACCGTGCTGGTAGGTACCATATATAGCCCCTGGTCCTCGAAGCTCTAGATCAAGTTCGGCCAATGTAAAGCCATTATTGGATTGCTCAAATGCTTGGAGTCGACGACTGACGGCTTTTGAATCTGATAAGACGCCGTAGCAATACCCTTGATGACTGCTCCGACCAACTCTACCTCGAAGTTGATGTAGTTGCGCCAAACCAAACCTGTCCGCATTTTGGATAATCATTACAGTTGCATTTGGGACATCAACCCCAACTTCTATAACAGTGGTCGAAACCAGAATATCGTATCTATGGGCAACGAAATCTTCCATAACTTTACTTTTATCGGCAGGTTTCATCTTTCCATGAAGTAATGCGACTCGTCTATGTTTGAACGGGCCGTGCGATAAATACTTGAATGTTTCTTCAGCCGACTTAAGACCCTCTGTATGCGTAGATTCAACCACAAGCGGACAGACTACAAACATCTGCCTACCGGTTTCTATTTGTGCATCTACTGATTCGTATAAGGCTTTAATTGAGTTTGGAGATGCTATACGAGTGATTATGGGTAGTCTATCGGCTGGTTTACTCGATATTATTGAAATATCTAGCTCACCATAGAGAGTCAGCGCCAGACTACGCGGAATTGGCGTAGCGGTCATAGACAACACGTGAGGCATGTGCCCTGCTTTGGCCTGTAATTTTTTACGCTGTTCAACTCCAAAGCGGTGCTGTTCATCTATGATTACGAACCCTAATCTGTGCATATCAACATGTTCTTGGATTAGGGCGTGTGTTCCTACTATAAAACGAATTTCACCGCTCTTTATTTGAGTGTGAATTGAGCTCTTTTGCTGGCTCTTCAATCCACCAACCAAAAGACCTACCATACTCTCGTATCCTAATGGTTTTACTAGGTTATAAATTGTATCTGCATGTTGACGCGCTAAAAGCTCCGTGGGTGCCATAAAAGCCACCTGAAAGCCATGCTTTAAGGCCATCAATGCAGACATGGTTGCAACGACCGTTTTTCCCGAACCAACGTCTCCTTCAATGAGTCTATTCATAGGTTGCTGCTTTTCAATATCTTGATATATTTGCCAGATAACTCTTTTCTGATCGTCGGTTAGCTGAAATGGGAGATTATTTACAAATTTCTGAGCTAGTTGTCTGTCGAAAGGAATCTGAAGCGCATGCTCTGATGCATGGGCGGCCTTGTTCATCAATGCCGCAAGTGTTAGCTCAAAAACTTCTTCGAATCCAAGACGGCGTTTTGCTTTTTCAAGCTGCTCGGCATTTTCTGGAAAATGTATAGCATACACAGCCTCATTTCTAGTAAGTAACCTATGGTCATCAAGAATCCACATTGGAAGAGTCTCTGGAGTATTAATCAATAACGGTGCTATTTGTTTCAATACTTTACGTATGTGTGAAGATTTTAGCCCCTTCGTTTCTCGGTATATAGGTAGGATGCGAGCAGTGTTAATTGGAAAATCAGATTCTTTTTCACAAGCAGGGTTCATAATTGCAAATTTTTGATGACTGAGTTCAAAATTGCCAGATATATAGTAAGAACTACCTGCTTGAATGCTCTGGCTTCTGTAGGGCTGATTGAACCAAACTAGACGAATACTGCCACTATCGTCTTGAGCCACCGCTTCAGTAATATGCATACCACGACGAACGTATCTTCCAGATGTTTGTTGGATGGTTGCCTTTATAGACACTTGTCCCGGTTTGATATCGACAATTTTTTGAATGTTTGAGTAATCGTTATATGCACGTGGATAGTAATTAATGAGGTCAGATATAGTATGAATTCCAACTAATGCAAATAGCTTAGCCGTAGAGTCACCAATTCCTTTAATTGTCGTCACAGAGTCTTCACTGGTCATTGTAGTATGATAGCAACCTTAGCCACCCCATGACCACTATGAAGAATAATTTAGGAGGCTTTTTTGATGAGAAGAAAAGTACTTGGACCAAAAAAAGTTTTTGCGAGTGTAGGTTGCATAATATTCTCTAAATTAAGCATTACACTTCTTGGAATTACTTTTTTAAGACCTGGACTTCGTAGGTTAGACACAGAGAGTATCTTTTCTACTTTGAGCCCAGCATGAGCAAGCTGCTTAATGACAGTCTTAGGGTTGTGGTTTACGAAAGCTATTTCACTATCTTTTTTGTTTTTCTCGGACCTAATATCTACTGGTTCTAACGGCATCTTCTTGCCTTTAACGAGGTGCTTAACTCGATTAACTGCGTGTGAATAATTAGCAATCTCTAGTACAAAATATCCATCAGATGTAAGCACTCGCTTAATTTCAGAAAACTCAGCAGACGGATCTGGTAGATGGTGCATTACCCTAATCATTGTTATAAGATCGAGTGATTCATCTTTGAATTTTAGATCATCGGCTTGTGTCAGGACCATGTCGATATCTTTTTGATTCTTTAGAAATTTTTTCCCAATATCTAATTGTTGTTGACTTGGCTCAGCCAATGTTACTTTATCGGCATAATCTTTTAAAAATACGCATAATCTACCGTAGCCACCACCAATATCTGCCGCATGGGCGAAATGCTTGTTTTTTAGTAGTCGCCTTAGGGCTATTCTTTCAGATTCATTTTCATAGTCACGACCGTCCCAGTACTTTAGATAATTATGCGTTGGGTCATTATATTGATCAGCTTTTTTAGTAGATTTAGGCATTTATGATTCGCTTTCTTGATTTTTATTACGTTTTAAAAATAATACAGTGGCCAGTATACAAGAATTGATATATCAGCACCAGTTTAGTTATACGCTAGGGTAGCTAGTAACAGGGGTGATTTATAAATCTACTCAGTAAAAATTCAGATAATTTGGGTTATGATTAATTAATGTATTTTAAAAGATATTTGCTATAATATTTACAACTAAGGAGTTGAAGTACTAAAAATAATGAACGCCTCAAACAATGGCCGAAGAAAATCAAGCCGAGTATCTAAGAACCAGCATGTTACTAAGAGTGGAAACTCTTTTAAGGTTAATCAAAGTTTAGGTCAGAAAGTTGGAGCAAGTAAGAATGCAAAAGCTGCCCGTAAAGCAGCTAGGTTAGCTGAACTTCCTAAGGGACGAGTGAAGAGATTTTTGTATCATTTTCAGCCAAAGCGAATGTACAAATATTGGTTTAGTCGAGACGGCGCAATCATGGCCCTTAAGATTATGGGTATTGGTCTCATTGTTGGTTTCTTGCTGCTTGTTGGCCTTTTTGCATATTTTAGAAAAGATCTGCCGAATCTTCGTGACATTAGTGGCAACAATATTGGTGGTAGTATTAGATACTACGACCGTACAGGTGCTACGTTACTGTGGGAAGATTACGATGCCGTCAAGAGAATTCCCGTAAAAGAAACGGAGATTAATAAGTACGTTCGTGATGCGACAGTTGCTGTTGAGGACAAAGATTTTTTCAAGCACGGAGGATTTGATGTTCGTGGAATAATGCGAGCTGGTATAAATAATGTTGCAGGTGGCAGCAGTCAGCAAGGTGGCTCTACGATTACGCAACAATTAGTTAAATTAACTCAAAACTGGACGAAAGACAGAAGCTACACACGTAAGGCAAAAGAGCTCATTTTATCCGTTGAGCTTGAGAGAAGCTATACAAAACAAGAAATATTAACAGGTTATTTAAATACAGCACCGTACGGTAATGTGCAGTATGGAGTAGAGGCTGCGACTCGTGATTATTTCCAAAAAGCAGCAAAAGATTTGACACTTGATGAAGCAGCATTTTTGGCGGCAATTCCAAAATCTCCATCTTTTTACTCCCCTTACGGCGCATACTACAAAACGTACCCTGAAGAATCAAAACCAGCACTTATTGGAAGGCAGCACTATGTTTTGAAACTTATGGCCGAGCAAGGAATGATTACCGAAAAAGAGCGTGATGAAGCAAAAAAGGTAGATACCCTAGCTAAAGTAAAAGAACCACAAGCAAAGTATGCGGGTATTAAAGCTCCATGGTTTGTTTTGGCTGCAAAGAAACAAATCGAGACTACTCGTCCTGAAACAGCCAAGATTGGTGGCTGGTCGGTTATTACAACGCTAGACATGGAAAAACAAGCAATTGCGGAAGAGCAAGTTGCTAAAGGTCTTGCACAAATTAAGCGACAAGGTGGTGATACTGCTGCATTCGCTGCAGAAGACGTGAAAACAGGTCAAATGGTGGCCCTGGTTGGAGGCGTGGACTTTACTAACCCCGAATTCGGTCAGTTTAACTATGCGAACAGACGACTTCCCCCAGGATCTAGCTTTAAGCCATATGACTATGCAGCAATGATGGAGAACACCACCAATACTGGTGCAGGATCTGTGCTGTATGATACGCAAGGACCTATCCCTGGTTATCCATGTACGGTAAAAACCAATCCCAAACAAGATGATAAAGCTAATTGTCTATGGGATTACGACTTCAGGTATCCTGGTCCAGTAACACTACGGTATGCGCTTGGAGGCTCACGAAATGTTCCAGCAGTTAAAGCTATGCTTACAGCCGGCATTGATAAAACAATTGGCACCGCAGAAAAGCTTGGATTATCAAGTGGATATAACTGCTATGAAGACGAGGAAAATACAAAAGAAGGACCATGCTATGCGTCATCTTCTATTGGAGACGGAGCATTCTTGCACCTCGACGAACACGTCCATGCGTATGGTAGTCTCTCGCGAAATGGTGTAAATATTCCTCAGACGTATATTCTAAAGATATCAAACGCTTCTGGTAAAACTGTCGAAGAATGGAAGCCAAGTAAAGGTACACAAGCTGTACGACCAGATACTGCGTACATTATTTCCGATATGCTTAGCGACCCTAATGCGAGTTACTTCCCTGCTGGTCGTAAGCCTCATCGATTTGAAGGTTGGAAATTCTCCATGAAGACAGGAACAACCAATGATAATAAGGATGGTTGGATGATGGGCTACTCTCCGCAGTATTCAGCTGGTGTGTGGGTCGGACACCATACGCGTCAAGTTGAAATGAGAGGCACTATGGAGTCTATGACGCAACCTATTTGGCAGGGCTGGATGAATAAAGCCCACGATAATATTCCGGCGTTTGATCGTGAAAAACCGGCTGGAGTTCAGACATTACCAGCATACGTTATACGAAGTAAAGTTGGTCTAGGCTCTGTGGAACCAAGTCCTGCAACCGATCTGTATCCTTCTTGGTATAAACCACCAAGTAAAACTAGTACCGAGGCACAAATTACCGACAAAGTAAGCGGTAAATTAGCTACCGAATGTACACCGGAGCGAGCTAAAGAAAAAGTTACCAATGCTGCTGCAAATCAGTTCTCGGCTGACAAATTCGTTGCTGGTGGAGCCGCATCTGCAACAACCGGTGAAAAAGACGATGTTCATAAATGTGGCGACACCCCGCCAAGTATCAGTCTGTCAATCGGAGGTAGCGGTCCAAGCTATAATCTTTCGGTGAATGTAGCACAAGGTACCCACCCTATATCTAGCAGTAAATTTAAAGGCGTAGTAAATTACATTATCGATGGTCAAATAGTTCGATCATTTGAGATTAATGGACCCGGTTCTGGATTGGCTGCCTTTACCTATACTCCTGATTTTAGTGGGTCAAAGAGCATTAGCGCTCAGGTGATTGATAGCGTACTGTACGATGGTAGTAGTCAGTCTGGCACAATAACTGCAAGTAGTGGCAGCTCATCATTTAGCGTCGTAGCAAGTAAAGTGGGAAGCAACTATAAGTATAGTTGGTCTGGCGCAGTAGGTAGCGTGTCAGTTTATAGGAAAAATGGTGATCTTATTTGTTCAAGCGCTGGCAGCCAATGTCCTGGAACTTACGCGGCTCCTGGTCCTGATCCGTACGCTGAAGATAGTAATGGAACTCGCGTATTAGTCTCGGGATTATAGATATACTTAATTAATCTTTTTGTAAGAATTGATTAAGTGCATCTCGAATGTTTGCGACACCCATAAGTAAATTGGGGGCTTTTCCGGTTCGGACAATTGGTCCTATTGCTCCATCAAATCCGAGTTTCTTTGCTTCAGCGACTCGTTTATCTATAAAAGGTACGTGACGAATCTCACCACTCAGTCCAAGTTCTCCAAAAACAACAGCGTTCTTTTTGAGTTGCATACCCTTACTAGCGCTAGCTATTGCCATAGCGACTGCGAGATCAGCTGCTGGTTCGGCTATTTTAATCCCACCCACAATATTTACATATATATCTTGATCGGCAAGACTGAGCTTTGTGCGGCGTTCGAGCATTGCGACAAGCAAGTTTACTCGATTCAGGTCAATGCCGCTTGCAGCCCGTTTAGGATAGCCATAGCTGGTTTTATTGACCAATGCTTGTACTTCAACTAATAGCGGGCGGGAACCCTCTATAGTCGCCAGAACTACTGATCCATCACTAATTTGGCGTTCTGCCAATAATGAAGCAGATGGATTCTGCACAGGATGTAATCCTGAATCTAGCATTTCAAAAATTCCAGCCTCATTAGTAGAACCATATCTATTTTTTATACTACGGAGTAATTTAAATCCTCCATATCTATCACCTTCAAGCTGAAGAACGACATCTACGACATGCTCAAGTACTTTTGGTCCTGCAATTGAACCTTCTTTGGTGACATGTCCCACGAGAATAAGCGCAGTGTTCGTTTGTTTAGCTACAACACTAAGTAGATGAGTACTATTAGTTATTTGACTGACACTGCCCGGAGCCGAACTAATATCGTTTGCAGTTATTGTTTGGATAGAGTCGACGACTACGAGTTTAAAGTCAGCAGTAGAAATTGTTTTTGCAATATCATCAGCACTAGCACTTGCTGCGAGCTGGAGCTTAGTTCCTTTAGCATTAAGTCTTTCGGCACGGATCCCAACCTGATGCACCGACTCTTCCCCGCTGACATATAAGACAGGTACGTTTTTAGCAATTTCACTAGCGAGTTGTAGTAATAGTGTACTTTTACCAATACCTGGTTGACCTGCGATAAGGTTGACACTGCCAGCAACAAAACCACCACCTAAAACCGCATCTACTTCATTCATTCCTGATGGGATACGGGGCTCTTTTGTCGATTTTGCTATTTTTGAGATGGTGCTCGGTGTAAGTGTAACTCCTGATTTAGTAGCAGTACCGACAGAATCAACAAGTAATTGCTCTTGCATTGTATTCCACTCTCCACAACTATGACACCGACCAGACCAAGTGGCTGCGATAGTACCACAATTACTGCACTCAAATCGAATGTTCTTCTTAGCCATATCTTATACAGTATAGGGTTGATTACAAAAAATATACAGCAAGTTTGTTACTATAGCGTAGTATTTGTTTCTGGTTGCTCTATGATTCGGCTATCGAGGGCTTTATTTAGTTCTTGTGCTTCGGCGGCTACACGATTTCTTTCTTCAAGAATTGTTTTGTACTCTGCAATAAGTTGTTTTGTTTCTGCTACAAGTGCCTTGAAGGGCGCTATAGTTTTATTGTATGCAATGACACCACTGTTATATTCGTCAATCTTATTCTGCTGCAGTAAAAGATCCAGTCTTCTTGCTTCAGCGTTTATAGTTGCCTGCTGTCTATCAAGCTCTACGTTGTTCGCTTTTACTTTTTCTTCGATTTCTGCCAACTGAGCATCAAGCTGTTTTAGTTTGTTTTTTCTTTCATTAAACACCGCCTGATATTTTTGCGAGAATGCTACCACTGATTTTCTGTCATTAAAAAATTGTTTGTAGTACAACTCGAGCTCAGGATTTAATGTCTGTTGCTCCGTTCCAAGTATTGAGTGCAATTCATTTGCGATATCCGCACCACTTTTTTCATATATTTTGATCTTACTCTGTAGTTGTTCGTCGTTTAGTGTTGCGTAAAAACTTGTCAGTTTGCTTCCAATTTCTTGTTTTTCGGTACTGTCAAGTCGGTCATATGCAACATGTAGCATTTCATGAGCTGCCGTTACCTGTTCTATGCCGTCAAGTCTCTCATCATCTACATCAAGAATAAATATTCCTTGTTTTGGCTTATAGCATCCTAGTACTACTGTTGTTTCTCCTTCTTCACAACTCTTATAAAACGCTGCTTTGTTTTGTAGCTGAGGTTTATTGACGTAAAACAGTTTACGACCGTAGCTACTCATAGTTGTATCGTTGGCAATGTTGCTCACAGCCACGGGTACTTGGTAATTTCTCAGCGTCCACCAATCGAGGATTTCTTGCTGTTTGAATATAACACCACCAGCGATAAGTAGAAGAATAATCGAAAAAAGTATTTGTCCAATTTTTGATTGTTTGGGTGGATTCATTACTAACAGTATAGTGGATATTTTACATAAACAACATTACAAAACTGTATTTACTGTTCTCTTTTTGCAGAATACACGAGTACTTTATTTTTTGCTGCAACGTGGACAATATCACCTTTTGTATAGGTATTATCTAAAAGTCCACTCGCAATTTCGTCTTCTATTGTATCTTGAATAAGTCTTCTCATTGGCCTAACGCCGTTTAATGCATCGTAACCTTTCAGTAGGAGTTCCTTTTTTGCTGATTGAGCTACGCTAAGTCCAAGTCCGTGTTTCACAAGACGTTTTTGAAGCTCGTTGAGCTGAAGATCCATTATACTGAAAGCATCTTTTTTGGTGAGCGCATGAAACACGACTATCTTATCTATTCTGTTCAGTAGTTCCGGTCGTAGCAATTTTTTAAGTTCGGTATGAACCTTATCTTTATTCTTCTCGTGAAGCGAATCAAGATCTTTTTTATCTTCCTTAGAGCTAATTTGAAAGCCAAGACTAGCTTCTTTCTGTAGCTTATCGGCTCCAATATTGCTTGTCATTATGATTATAGTATTGGTAAAATCAATTTTACGTCCTTTCGCATCAGCGAGAACTCCATCTTCAAGGATTTGCAGAAGCATGTTAAATACTTCGGGGTGTGCTTTCTCTATCTCATCAAAAAGCACTAAGCTGTATGGTTGCCTTCGTATCTTGTCGGTCAATTGACCGCCCTCATCGTACCCAACATAGCCTGCCGGTGCTCCAACCAGTCGAGATGCAGTATGTCGTTCGCCAAATTCGCTCATATCAATCTTAACTAAAGCCTCTCGTGTACCAAAGAATTCATCGGCAAGAACACGGGCAAGTTCTGTTTTTCCTACACCAGTTGGGCCAAGAAAAATAAATGAACCAATTGGTCTCTGCGCGCTCGAAACACCGGAACGACTGCGTCTAACTGCTCTAGAAACCGCCTCTACAGCTTCTTGCTGTCCAATGACGTGTTTTGATAAGGTTTTCTCGAGATTGAGCAAGTATTTTGCTTCCGACCGAATAACACGTTGCACGGGGACACCAGTTATTCTTGCTACAACGTCGGCCACATCATCACTTTTCATGACAATCTTGTTGCTTGATTTGCCTGATGTTTGTAGTGCTTTTAATGATTCTTCTATTTGGCTGGCTCTGGTTTTTGCTCGTGCTGCTTTTTCATAATCTTCAGCTTCAACAGCTTCATCGATGCGCATGTTAACGAGCTTAAGCTCTTTCATTAGCTTTCTTACTTCTGGAGGCGTTTTGCCTTTGTCTACGCGTAAATGAGCTGATGTTTCATCGAGTAAGTCAATTGCTTTATCGGGCATGAATCTATCGTTAATGTATCGATCTGCAAAATTTACCGTATCAGATAGAACTTCATCGTCAACTGAAACATCATGGAAGGCCTCGTAGTGTTTTCGAAGTCCTTTAAGAATCGCAAGAGTCTCCGGGACTGTGGTCTCAGGTACCTGCACAGGCTGGAATCTACGCTCTAGCGCCGCATCTTTTTCGATATGTTTCGTGTATTCTGTTGTGGTAGTCGCCCCAATCATTTGAATTTTCCCGCGCGCCAGAGCTGGTTTTAGTATATTTCCAGCATCCATTGCTCCTTCAGCAGCACCAGCACCAACGATTAAATGAAGTTCATCAATAAATACAATGGTATTTTTATCATCCTCAAGTTCTGCCATAACTTTTTTTAGACGTTCTTCGAATTCACCTCTATATTTTGTACCAGCAATCATGCCCGCGAGATCGAGCAATACAATACGTTTATCTATTAAACTATCGGGAACATCTTCATTGACGATTCGTTGCGCAAGTCCTTCAACGATGGCAGTTTTACCTACTCCAGGTTCGCCAATAAGAACAGGGTTATTTTTAGTACGGCGATTAAGTATTGTTATTACTCTTCGTATTTGCTTTTCTCTACCAACGACTGGATCGAGTTTCTTTTCACGAGCTTGTGATGTAAGATCAGTACCAAAAAAATCTAGCGCAGTTTTACGGGCTTTCTTACTTCGTTTACGTTTCGAAGCTGAACTTGTATCGTCGCTTTGTTGTCGACTCAAAAAAGTTTCAAGTTCGTTACTGAGCCCATCGACATTAATATTCATGTCACGTAATAAGATAGTGGCACGAGCATTTTTTTGACTCAAAATACTGTATAAAATGTGTTCGGTTCCGCAATATTCTTGGGTAAAGTCTTGTGCAACGTCATATGCCATGCGCAGCGTAAGTTTTGCTGTTTCGCTTAATCCTTTCGCACCCATGTTGATGGCCACTGTTTTAGGCGTTAGATTAAGTGCCAATCTTGCTCTATCTAATGTTACTCCTGCTCCCTCAAGGAGCTTTGCTCCCATGCTATTATCTTGTGCGAGCACACCAAGAAGTAGATGCTCGGTTCCAATGTACGCACTACCAAAACTGCGTGCAATAGCATCAGCATGCTTTAAGCTTTGCAGTGCATTATCAGTTAGGTGATTCAAAAACTCATGAAATTCTGGTGTATCTTGCATACTTGTGTACCCCCTTGGTGCAATTTTTTATATGCTAAAAATATAGTAACAAATTAGCACTCCCAATACAAGAGTGCTAATTATCTACAATAAGCGATTAATGTTAACTACTCGCCGTGTTCTTCAATTGCATCGAGTAAGCTACTTTCGAGCTGGTCTTTGCGCTTGAGGCGTGGCATCGGTTTAGGTTCTGCAGGCTTAGCTGGGGTAGCTGGTTCTGGCTTCGGTTCGGGCTTTGGTTGATCGGATGTAATATCCAGGTCATACCCAGTTAGTTTGCTAGCCAGTCGAACGTTCTGTCCGCTTTTACCGATAGCTATACTGAGCTGATCTTCAGGAACCGTGACGATTGCTTTTTTTGCATCTTCAAAAATCTCAACTTTTGTAATTTTTGTTGGGCTCATTGCGTTAATGATGAAGGTTTTTGGGTCTTCGCTCCACACTACAATATCAATTTTTTCTTGTTCCCCAATCTCGCTCATAACAGCATTGACGCGCGTACCATGTCCACCTACAAACGTTCCCACTGGATCAACGCCTGGAACACTGCTAGTAACGGCAATTTTGCTTCTAGCACCAGCTTCCCGGGCAATTGTCTTAATATCAACTGAACCACTTTCCATTTCTGGAACTTCATTGCGGAATAAATGTTCTACGAATGCAGCATTTCCTCTACTAACAACCAATTGTGGCCCACGATATCCGCGCTCAACATCTTTAAGAAATACTTTAATTCTTTGGCCTGGGTAGTACCGTTCGCCTAAAATTTGCTCACTTTTTGGCATGATACCTTGTGCTTTTCCTAAGTCGACTCTCACGATCATTCCTTCGACGCGCGAAACAAGACCGTTGATTACGGTTCCGATTTTATCATCATATTCTGCCATAACAATTTCTCGCTCAGCTTCACGAAGTCGCTGCAGTATAACTTGCTTAGCAGTTTGAGCGGCAACACGACCAAAATCTTCTACTTTTTCATGAATTTCTACCATATCGCCGATTTTAGCGTCTTTTTTCATGGTTTGGGCTTTAACGAGGCTAATCTCAAAACGATCATCGCCTACGAGTTCAACCACTTCTTTACTGATATACGCATCAACATCTCCGTTATTTAAGTTCATCGTGACGCGTACTTCTTGTTCACGATCTCCATAATCACGACGGTATGCTGCTGCTAGTGCTTGTTCGACAATTTCTTGTACAGTTTCTAGGGGTAAGTTTTTCTCTTCGGCTATTGTTTTAACCGCGACTGCTAAACCTTTCATGTCTAATTCCATAATAATTTCGACTTGTCTGGCGCATTTACCTGCTTCCCGACTTCGTCGGCAACACTGTAAATGCTTGCTGCTTGTTGCTGCGTCAGATGCTCCAGTGTTCACTCTTCGTACCGACAGTACGATTCATTTCACTCCTCGCCTCTTCCTTGCTCTAAGCTAGCACAGAAAAGTCTCTCCTTTCTTGTTTATTAAATGTTCAGTGTTCTATATGAAAAAATCCGACCAAGGTGGCCGGATGAACTAGATATAGTATAACGCATTGTTACATATTAATAAAGTAGCTGCGTTTAATAATGTAAAATATAACTTTTGGTTTTATTGGTAGTCAACGTCAATGGTACACTTGTAAGAATGAAAAAAGTAAAACGACTATTCGATCAATTTAGACCAACCAACTATCTGATAGACCTAGCGCCCGATAAGCAAAATATGACGTTTACCGGAAGAGTGGTTATATCTGGGCATAAAACGGGTCGTCCAAGCCAACGACTTACGTTTCATCAAAAAGAGCTAACAATTACGGAAGCAAAAGTCGTCTACCATGGAAAGAACGGTAAAGAAGCTATTGCAATTGATAGAATTAATACTCACAAGGCATTTGACGAGGTAAGGTTGCACGCAGATAAGCTACTGTATCCAGGCGACTATGTAGTTACGTTAGAATTTTCTGGTGTAATCACGAGAGCAATGAATGGGATGTATCCCTGTGACTTTACACATAATGATATCAATAAACAGTTGATCGCCACTCAGTTTGAAAGTCATCACGCTCGAGAAGTTTTTCCATGTATTGATGAGCCAGAGGCGAAAGCAACTTTTGATCTTAGTCTTACTACGCAAAAGAATGAAACAGTCATCTCAAATACTCCTGTAAAATCTCAGGAAGTGCTTAAAAGTGATGCTTCTCACATGGTTACACATTTTGAACGTACTCCGCATATGAGTACGTACCTACTTGCTTTTATTTATGGTGAGATGAACTTTCTTGAAGCTAAAACTAAAAAGGGCGTGGTTGTTCGTACGTATGCAACTCCAGATAATGTTAGCTTTACCAAGTTTGCTCTCGATACAGCTGTAAAATGCCTGGATTACTATAGTGAGTATTTCGGAATTGATTATCCACTCGATAAATGTGACATGATTGCTTTGCCCGATTTCGCCAGCGGGGCTATGGAAAATTGGGGTGCAATTACCTACCGTGAACAAGCCTTGCTAGTAGACCCAGACAACACTAGTCTTTCAACGAAGCAATACGTGGCCATGGTCGTTGCTCATGAGTTAACTCATCAATGGTTCGGTAATTTAGTAACTATGCAATGGTGGACAGATCTATGGCTCAACGAAGGTTTTGCTACTTGGTTTGAGTACTTAGCAGTTGATCATATATATCCAAAGTGGAAAATGTGGACTCAATTTGCTGTCGATGAACAGCAGCAAGCTTTAAAACTTGATGCTTTGGAGCACACACATCCAGTGCAAGTTACCGTCAATCACCCAGACGAGATCCGCACAATATTTGACTCCATAAGCTACAGCAAGGGTGCGAGTGTTATACATATGCTCTACCATTACTTGGGTGCTAAAGATTTCCAGACCGGTCTTCGTTACTACCTAAAGAAGCACTCCTACAAAAATACGACCACACATGATTTATGGGATGCACTTGAAGAGGCATCTGAAAAACCTGTTCGATCATTTATGCATGCCTGGACTACACAGAGTGGATACCCGATTGTTCATGTCGAGGCAAAAGAATCGTCGCTATCGATTACCCAAGAACGGTTTTATTTAAATCCATTATCTAAGCATGTTGATAAAAACGTTTGGCCAGTTCCATTACTGTCAGATCTGGATGCGCTGCCAGATACACTAGAGACATCTTCAGAAAAGTATTACGACATTCAGAGTGATTCCTCGAAATTAAATGTTGGCGGTAGTGGTTTTTATCGAACAACGTATAATGCGACTCATTTACAACATCTTGCTACAAAGATTAAAAAAGGTCAACTAGACCCGCTCGATCGGCTTGGCATACTTGCCGATATGACAGAAGCAGCAAAAGCAGGTAAAACTGATGCTTCTGAGGTACTGCATTTATTAAAGAGTTTCAAAGATGAAGATGATAATGCGGTATGGGATATTATTGCGGGTTTACTGGGTAGTATTCGTGTGATTATGGACGATGAAGAGGTGCGCGAAAATATGAAGCCCTTTGTTTGCAAGCTCGTTGCAAAAGAGTTAAAACGGCTTGGTTGGAAATCAAAACCAAACGAATCGCACTTTGATAGGTTGCTACGACCAACAATACTTGGCATGGCGGCAGCCAGTGATGAAAAATCGGTTGTGGATTTTGCGCTTTCAAAATTTGCTGAAATGCATGTGCCCGAAGATGTCTCGGTAGACTTACGTACTACTGGACCAAGGACAAACTCACGTAATGGATTACTAGACCCAGACCTTCGTGGAGTTGTCTATGGAACCGCAGCTCGCACTGGCGGCGAGGCGGAATTTAACAAGCTATTGGCAATGCATAATAATTCTAGTTTTAGTGAAGAACGCCTAAACCTCTGTGCTGCAATATGTGGTTTCAAGCAACCAGAGTTAATCGATAGAGCGCTTGCACTCATCGATACGGATGCGGTGCGACTGCAGGATGTGGCTTACTGGCTTGCGTACAGTTTTAGTAATCGCTTTGCTCGGGCTAAAACATGGGATTGGATGACCACACATTGGGATTGGCTAGAAAAGAATATGGGTAATGATCTGTCTTTCTACCGCATGCCGATATATGCGGCGCGCGGGTATAGTGATGATGCGTTCTTGGCTACGTATAAAAAGTTCTTCGGTAAAGTACTATCGCCTGCTTTTGACAGGTCATACAACCAAGGTATCGAAATGATTCAGTGGCAATCTGCCTGGAAGAAGCGCGACCTCAAGCTGGTTCGCGCCTTTTTCAAATCAGTTTAATATCCTGGATCCAAGAGGAGAGCCATACTGCATAAACCGCTATGTAGGTATTCTAAGGACGTATCAGTGTTAGTATTATGCTCAACAGCGTAAAATATACGGTTTTTAAGAACTATATGTCAGTTATAAAGTCAGTAACAAGGTATTCTATGTCAGTTACTTCAATTGCGGCTAATTGGTATTCGCCTTGCCAATTATTAGTTTGAACCCAGCCTTCAGCGGCTCGTGCCATCTGCTTTAGTTTTGCTGGAGTAATATAATCCAATCCAGCACCATACTTATCGCATAAACGATACTTAACTTCAGTAAAATATATCGTATTGTTTTTACTCGCAACGATATCGATTTCGCACCACTTTGTTTTCCAGTTACGATTAACTATCGAAAAACCATTTTTTACTAAATACTTTGCTGCCACCGCTTCTGCTTCTAAGCCATGCGATAAGTTAGTCATAGAAAAACCTTTATTGGTTTGTACGATTTTCGATGGATGGGTGTTACTCCGTACAGTAGTAGTGCCTCAATATGTCGTTTAGTGCCGTAACCGACATGGTTATCGAAGCCATATTCTGGGTACAGAGCAGCTTGCTCGGTCATAAATGTATCGCGTGCTACTTTAGCGATGATACTTGCGGCGCTGACCGCTGGTATTGTATTGTCAGCCTGAATAAGGGTCTCGGTCATTGGGATGTCTGAGAGATAGTTATAGTTTCCATCAATAATAATGCGGTCATACGGTATATCGACTTTATCTATCGCACGTCGCATGGCAAGCTGTGTAGCCTTTGTGAGACCAAGCTGGTCTATTTCGCTAGGAGTTACCCAGCCTATACCATAGGAAAGGGCTGCTTTGCGAATCTGAACATCAGCCACCGCACGCTGTAACTTACTCATTTTTTTAGAATCCAGTAGCTTCCATTTGTTGCCATTGAAATCTAGTTGTTTAGGGTTAAGGATTACGGCAGCAGCGAGTAGTGGTCCAGCCCAGCATCCTCGCCCTACCTCATCTATCCCAACTACAACTTCCATGGATTCATAATATCAAAAAACCACTCCAATGAGTGGTTAATAATGATCTAAGATAAAAGTTTAGGCTTCGTCGTGTTTTGCAACCGCTTCCGCTACCTTAGCTTCTGTAGCGGCCTCTTCTGCGGCTTTTGCTTCGGCTTCAGCCTTGTGTGCTGCAGCGGCTTCTTCTTTAAGTTTTAGTTCGGCTGCTGCAATTGCAGGATCTTCTGGAAGCTCATTAACGTCTTTATCAAAAGCCACACCGGTTAGTCGAGCTGCTTTTCCAGTTCGAGCACGCATGTAGGTAAGGTAGTTACGGCGAACTTTACTTCGTTTTGTAACTTCAATTTTGGTAACAAACGGAGAATGAAGAAGATACGACTTCTCTACACCTAGCCCACCAGTCACACGACGAACTACAATAGTAGAGCTAAGGCTATTCTTTTTGGAAACTCTAATAACGAGTCCTTCGAATATCTGGATACGTTCTTTGTTGCCTTCACGGATTTTTTGGTGAACGCGCACGCTATCACCTGGTCGTACATCAACGACCGCATGTTTCTTATATTTTTCTTCGATTTGTTTAGTAACAGATGGCATAATCATTAAATATTACACTATTCAAGCCATTTATTCAAGGGTAAAGCTCATAAAATATCACTCTGAAAGAATTTGCCATATTTTAGACTATTACCGCCTCACACTAATGTATACTTGAGCGTATGGATTATAACGATATTGCTCTAAAGAAACACAAAGAACTAAAAGGTAAAATAGGCATTGCATTAAAGGACGTACTAGATTCTCAGGAAAAGCTAAGTACCTATTACACTCCTGGAGTTGCTGCGGTAAGTCGGTATGTTGCTGAACATCCTGATGAGACAAGAGATTATACATGGCTCAATAACTCGGTTGCTGTAATTAGTGACGGATCAGCAGTTCTTGGTCTTGGAAATATTGGACCATACGGTGCACTGCCGGTTATGGAAGGAAAAGCTATGCTCTTTAAGCACTTTGCCGATATCGATGCTGTACCCATAATATTGAATGTGCATAGTGCAGACGAAATTGTTGCGGCTGTAAGTGCGATTGCACCGAGCTTTGGCGGCATTAACCTCGAAGATATTGCAGCACCTATCTGCTTTGAGGTTGAAGATAGATTGAAAGAAATGTTACCTATTCCTGTTTTTCATGATGATCAGCATGGGACGGCGATTGTTGTATTGGCGGGACTAATCAATGCCATGAAAGTAACTGGTAGGTCCCTCCATGATTGCAGAGTCGTATGTGTTGGAGCCGGAGCAGCGGGTACAGCAATTATGAAACTGTTGAATAAATACGCTAATCCAGAGATCCTAGCGGTTGATAGTAAAGGAATAATCAGTCTCGACAGAGACGATTTAAATAGTGATAAAAAATCGCTACTTACATTTACTAATAAAAATAGTATTTCAGGCTCACTCGCTGAAGCGCTGCAGGGTGCTGACATTTTTATTGGCGTATCGAGCGCAGGATTGCTAACTCCGGAAATGATTAAGACTATGGCGAAAGATCCAATCGTGTTTGGCATGGCAAATCCAACGCCAGAAATTATGCCGGACATAGCGTTACAGGCTGGAGTGGCAATTATGGCAACTGGTCGAAGTGATTTTCCTAATCAGGTAAATAATTCACTCGCCTTTCCAGGCATATTCAGAGGTGCTTTAGATAATAAAGTTTCAAATATTACTGATGAACATAAGCTTGCAGCAGCTGAAGTGATTGCTAATCTTGTTGATAACCCTGATAGAGAGCATATTATTCCGAGCGCATTGGACCCCCGACTTGTTCCGTCCATTGCACGCGTTATTGTGTAAGTTTCCTAGTAGATTAGCCAAGAACTCTAAACACTTCTTCAACTGTCGTTTCACCAGAAATGAGTTTAAATAGCGCATTATGAAGCATCGTGAGCATCCCAGCGTTTACCGCAGTTTTTTCAATCAGCTGTGTTGATATTTCTGCACTTGGTTTTTGTAAAAGAGCTCGAAGCGCGTCAGTCATAACCATCTGTTCGCGAATTGCGATCTGACCCTTATAGCCAAACGGGTTGTCCGCGGAAGAGCCAGGCTTGTAAAGTGTTAGGTTACTAAGGTCGGGTTTTTTGTATATATCCGGCAGACTATCTACGATGTTTTGCAATTTATTTACTATTTGTTGATCGGGCTTATACGCTATCTTAGTTGTGTCATCGAGACGTCTTATAAGGCGCTGCGCCATAATGAGTCTTATCGCTGACGTAAATAGTGGATTTTGTCCTATAATATCGACCATTCTTGTTAGTGCGGCAGAAGACGATCCAGCATGAAACGTTGATAACACCAAATGTCCAGTCAAGGACGCCTGTAGTGATGTTTTTGCCGTATCGTTGTCTCTTATCTCTCCTACCATTACAACATCGGGGTCAAGTCGGAGTACTGCTCGTAGTTTATCTGCAAACTTAGTTTCATCTCCCGTTTCACTCGTTACAGAAATTTGCGTAATACCCTCAAATTGATACTCAACTGGGTCTTCAATGGTAATAATTTTACGAGTATCAATATTTAATGTATTGAGCATCGAATAGAGCGTAGTAGTTTTTCCAGAACCAGTTGGTCCTACTGCAAGTACCAGACCATTTGGCTTTCTAATAATGTCATCTACAACATTACGCTCCATGGTGTTTAAACCGAGCCTATCGAGGGTATACATGCTCGCTTCCATATTGAATAGGCGCATAACGATGTCCATACCATTAATCGCTGGCACTGTTTCGACGCGTAAATTGACATCAATAATAGATTTATCGGCCATTTTTACGCGCTGCGTTATGTGACCTTGCTGAGCAGTATTTGCTGAAGTAGAGACATTGGCGGCACTTGCTATCGCTGAAATTAACATTCGACAACGTTCTTGACTTATTTTTGCTATAGGATGGAGTACGCCGTCTATGCGAATTCTAATACGTACATAATTTTGTTGATTTTCGATATGAATGTCGGACGCGGATAGTTTATGCGCTTGGTCGGTGAGGTAGGCGAGCATATCATCAGCGCGAACCTGGTCGAGCGTAGAAGAAACTTGCGCAATAAGACTTTCAGATGTTGAGCCGGCTATTTTAATATCGTTGTATACAATTTTTTTTGGCGGATCGTACAACTTCATGTATTCGTTATACCCAGATTCAGAGATTAATGTATAGCTTACACGATGATCAAGAAAACGCTGTGTTAGCTTCGACATAGTTTGCTGTGAGGTAGTTGTTGTAATACCAAATACGATTCCATTCTTAGAGTACTGCAAAGGAATTACTCGTAATGCATACAGCTCCTCGTTCGTTAAGAGCTCCTTGTAAAGTACTTTCTCGGCTATTTTAGTAGTATCGGTGTAGGATAGACCGAGAATTGAAGCTCGTTTTTCTGTCGACAATTCATCAGTAATACGTATATCTTGTGCCATGTTGTATATATTTAACCATAAGCTGGTTATAAGGAGAAGACACGAGTTGCATTACGGTGCTTTAGACTCAAATTGCGAGAATATAGTTTGTAGTATTTTGTATTTGGCTAACATGATTAAAAGTTGCATCTCTTAAGTTATGTCCCCAATCCTTTTTAGTTTATTGTGTTACTATTTCCACTATGCGTAACATTGCTGTAATTGCTCATGATATAAGAAGCATCCATAACATCGGTTCATTAATGAGGACCTGTGAGGGCATGGGGGTAGATACACTTTACATCACCGGATATTCACCATACCCTAAAACACCGGATGATAGACGTTTGCCTCATATTTCTGAAAAAATTCAAAAAAGTCTTGATAAGACTGCTCTAGGATCGGACAAAATGCTTACTTGGAAGCACTACGAAAGTGTTACGAAACTTATAACGAACCTTAAAGGTAAAGGGTATGTACTATGTGGCTTAGAACAGACTAGCAATGCAATTCAATTGCCAGATTATATACCCCCATCAAAGGTTGCACTATTACTTGGTCGTGAGGTAGAAGGTATTGATGACGAACTGATTGCACTTTGTGATGAAACTATCGTAATACCTATGTTTGGCAAAAAGGAATCATTTAACGTAGTCCAAGCAGCGGCAATTGCTCTGTACCATATTAGATTTGCGTAGGCAGCGCGTGTTTTGTTATAAGCAATAGCATATACTGTATGTAATATGCGAACAGAAAAGCAAAAACCGCATGCTCATAGGCAGCGACATGGCCAACATCAGAAACGTTCGAATAAATTTTTAAAGGTATATACCCCTTACTTACCAATGGTACTTCTGGTTATTGCCAGTATTTTATTAAGTGTATATCCTTCAAGTGGCAGTGCTGCTAAAAAGATCGATGGCGATAAAGCTAGTAGTCAAGGGGTATTGGCATACGCTACGAATGTTAGTGTGAGTGGACTATTGGGCTCAACAAATCAGAAACGCACCGAAAGTGGCATCA